>JAGUXE010000388.1 GCA_020061995.1 Ignavibacteriales bacterium
TCTTCATCTTTACAAAGAGGAATTATCCACCCTGCTTACTGAAAATTTCCAGATTATTGGCAAAAATTTTTCGCAAACCTGTGTTTCTTGAGTATATTAAAATTTTGTGGATAAATTTTCAATAATCTTTTTTAGATTTTCATCCTTTTTTATATCATTTTCTATCTTACGACAAGCATGAATCACTGTGGTATGATCTTTTCCTCCAAAATCCCGTCCAATATCAGGAAGGGATACCTTTGTCAATCGCCTTGCTAAATACATAGCAATATGTCTCGGAAGTAAAATAATCCTATTTCTTTTTTTAGATTTAAGCTCTATTTGAGAGATATTAAAGTATTTTGCCACATTCTTTTGGATAGAGTCTATAGAGATAATTGGTGGTTTTTTCTCAATAATATCCTCTAATATTTTATTTACACTCTCTTCAGTTATCTGAATATTTTTTAAGACAGAATGAGCAATTATCCTTATTATTGCCCCTTCTAATTCACGGATATTTGTCTTTATCTTCTCAGCTATAATATAGAAAATATTTTCAGGTATAAAAATATTCTCTTTTTCTGCCAATCTCTTTAATATGGCAATTCTTGTCTCTAAATTTGGTGGTTGTATATCAACCATTAAACCACTCTCAAATCTTGACCGCAATCTCTCTTCTACTGTTGGAATCTCCTTTGGAGTTCTATCACTTGATAAGACTATCTGTTTTCGTAGTTCATAAAGGGCGTTGAATGTATGGAAAAACTCGTCCTGGGTGCCCTCCTTTCCTCCCAGAAATTGAATATCATCAACCAATAAAATGTCAATTCCTCTATATTTATCCTTAAATTTTAAGGATCCATCCTCTTTTATCGCATCTACAAACTCATAGGTGAACTGCTCTGTGGTGACATAGACTATCTTCATATTCGGATTCACTGTGAAGATGTGCCTGCCAATAGCATGCATCAGGTGTGTTTTTCCAAGGCCAACACCACCATAGATAAATAAGGGGTTATAGGCTATACCGGGTTTTTCTGCCACAGCCCAGGCTGCAGCATGGGCAAAGCTGTTATTCTCTCCGATGACAAAGCTTTCAAAGGTATATTTTGGGTTCAGGGATGGAGGAATTATAGACTGTTTTGGCTTGCTCTTGGTGCCTACTTTTTGTTTTTGGATAAAACCCTCTTTGATGGAAGAGTCCAGAATATACTCAAGGGTTACAGGGCTGTTTGTTAACCCACAGAGGACTTTTTCAATAGCTTCCCTGTATTTATTATTTATCTGTTCTTTGAAATAGATATTAGGCACAGCCACCTTAAATTTTCCATCTATAAAGGAGATGGGTCTGGTAAGGTTGAACCAGAGCTCAAAGTTTTCCTCTGGTATGTCAATCGCCAATATCTTCAAAACTTCTTCCCAAAGCTCTTTTTCCATAATATTTTTTTACAGAGCATAAAATATAAACAAGTTTTCCACAGGTTATTAAATCCTTGTCAAAATATCCAAACCTTCTATATTTATTTCCCAAAGCCTTTATTTTACTGATAAGTTATTTGTCCCCATTTTATCCACAGGTGTGGAAAACATTATAACTTATTAAAAATGAACGAGTTAGAGGAGAAAAAAGATTTACTTTTTTAGGTTTAGTGAGTCTAAACACACATTCTTTTTCCGGACCAGAAGATCTATCTTAAACATTCTTCTCTTCTTAAAACACTTTTCCACAGGTTTTTCACATTCATATTTTTTGCTTAAGCAAAAAATCTTGATGCAAATCCCTTTTTACTTTCATACTTTAACACGACAAAAAACCTTTTTGCAACCCTTATCTTATTGTTTGTTGACCATAAGCATAAATTCCTATTTTCCGCTACCCTATGATGCAGATTACTAATTTTAATCGCTCTTTTGAAAAAATGTCTTTAGTTTTTAGTTCCATATGTTGATATTATTATATACCACGCCTTCTGCTAATTAAAATCTCATTAAAGCTTTTTGGTCTCTATAGCAGATTGTCCTAATAGGAGGGAAATCTCTGAAAGAGACAGAGACTGTATTTATTGTAGTTTATGTATTGGTAGATAATCAATATAAAAGATATATGCTTATACAATGGGTATCTATATCAAATCAACAAGCTCTTTAATAGACAGTTGCTTACATTAAAAGCCTTGTGTTTTGAAATAGCATAAGAGGTATATTTTATCTCTTCATAATAGGACATTTCTATTTGTTGACAACAGCGAACAAGAAAAATATTGCAATCTTAATTTATTCGGGTATATAATTAATTAAAATTTTGATTATTAAAGGGCGAGGGTGGCGGAACTGGCAGACGCGCAAGACTTAGGATCTTGTGGGATAACCTGTGCGGGTTCAACTCCCGCCTCTCGCATAGAGCAAAAACTTGAAATGGAAGCAAAGGGAGTTGAAGCCCGAACAAGTGGGGGTCGAACTAAAAGATTTTGTAACACTTTACCTATCTGAAGTGTTCTTTGACAAAAATAAAAAAATTATTTAAGGATAATTTAAATTATGCCGATATATTAGGTGAGGGGAAACA
>JAGUXE010000025.1 GCA_020061995.1 Ignavibacteriales bacterium
CTGCCATTGCTGTTGTATAAATATCGGAATTAGAAGGCTTATTAATTGCTGATGCAAGAAGTTTTTCCTTAAACTCCGGTTCATTCATTTTCCGATGATTCATTCCAAGAGCATTTGATGCAAAGAAAGTGAAAAAATCTAAATAAGTATTTCCGGTTTTCGCATCAACTAAATTTGCTCCTTGACTTTTTTCTAAATCAAGGACCAAATCGAATCCGTCAGCTAATATATAGTTTGATAAAGTCTCATGTACTTGAGCCGGAGAAATATGTTTATTAAGAATTTCAATATCAGCAATTTCAGTTGTATTCATTACATCCTCAATGAATTAGATTTGTTTAAAAGATTTAATTTAAAGAAAAGAAAAAGGGGAGGAGGTTAAAATACGTTTTCGAAACGCGAGACAAAGTAGCTGCGCATTGGTTTTACTTGAATAAATTTGATATCGGATGAAAAATACATTCTTGTCTACAAAATTTTCTACTAAAATAATAAGTTAGCCAAATGTTTCCAAACTAATATTTTGGGCTAAATTAGGGCTATAGTTCTTTTAATGAATCTCTCAAACATAGTTTCAACCCTATTAGCTGTTTCAGTTACATCAGAATGAGCTAGTTTTACTTTTGAAATACCGGCTGCAAAATTGGTTATACATGAAATACCGACTGTCTCTATTCCAAGTGCAGAGGCATACAATATTTCGTGAGCAGTCGACATTCCAACTGCATCTGCTCCCAATCTTCGCATCATTTCAACCTCTGCAGGAGTTTCGTAACTCGGTCCTTTTGAAATCCAATAAAGTCCTTCTTTTAGCCGGAATTTCTCTTCATAAGATGCTTTGATAATTGCATTTAAAATTTTATTCGAGGGATAACTTGTTATTCTCGCTTTTTCAGAAATACTAAGTGGTTCAATTATTTGTGCAATTTCTTTCTTAATCATCGAAGCATTGAACGATTTAATCAGCATCAAATCACCAGGAATAAATTGTTCATTAATTCCACCTGCCGCATTGGTAACAATTAGATTTTCACAACCGAGTGACTTAATAATTTGAACTTGCAGTAAACATTGAGAAAGTGAGTACCCTTCATAAAAATGGATTCTACCCTGAAACAGAATTAATTTTTTCCCTTCATATTCGGCAAAATGAATCATTCCCGCATGTCCTTCAACACTGCTAGTGGGGTAATTTACAATATCAGATGTCTTAATGGAAGTAATTGTGGTTACTGATTTTGCAAAATTTCCTAAACCACTTCCGAGTATTATTGCGATGTCAGGTTTAAATGGAGCTTTACTTTTTATATCCTGAATTGTTGCTTCGAATAAATGTTCTATTTTTCTCATAATTAATCTTAAAATAAAATTCCTGCTAAAGTTGCTGTCATAAGTGTTGCAAGTGAACCACCTAATAATGCTTTTAAACCCAATTTTGATAAGTCAGATTTACGTTCAGGTGCAAGAGGACCTATTCCACCAATTTGAATTGCTATTGAACTAAAGTTTGCAAATCCACATAATGCATATGTTGCCATAAGTATAGCTCGATCGTCCGTAAATATTTTTGCTTCAATCATCTTACCCAGTTCCAGATATGCAACAAATTCATTAAGGACAATTTTTGTACCGAATAGACTCCCAAAGTTTAATGCTTCGCTCCAAGGAACACCTATTGCAAAAGCAAGCCATTGAAGTATCCATCCAATAATCAGTTGAAAATTTAATGGTTTGCCAAACGTACTAATCAAATAACTATTAATGCCAATCAAATCCCCAAAACCAGTTAACAAATAATTTACTAATGCGATTATTGCTATAAATGCAATTAACATAGCTCCCACGTTTAGTGAAAGAGTTAGTCCATCTGAAGCACCATTCGCGGCAGCCTCAACTATGTTAGTTGCGTTCTTTTCAACGTTTATCTTAACACTTCCTTTAGTTTCAGGTTCTTCGGTTTCGGGAAATAGTATTTTAGAAATCAGTAATGCTGCAGGCGCAGCCATAACGCTTGCTCCAAGCAAGTGTGTTGCAAAAATCAATTGAGCTTGTTCAAGCGGGATGCTATGAGTTGCAGCAAACGAAGTTCCTAATATTTGTATGTAAGCTGCCATCACTCCGCCGGCTATTGTAGCCATTCCGCCGACCATTATAGTTGTTAGCTCACTTTTTGTCATTCCCTTAATAAAGGGTTTTATCATTAGCGGAGCTTCAGTTTGTCCGACAAATATATTTGCTGTACAGGAAAGAGATTCAGCACCGCTTGTCCCCATAACTTTAGCCATTACCCAAGCCATTGCTTGAACAATTTTTTGCATGATTCCTAAGTAATAGAGTATAGACATTAAACTTGCAAAAAATATTATGGTGGGTAATACTTGAAATGCGAAAAACATTCCGAGACTTTCAGGGCTTCCCGGACCGGCTGCAAGATTACCAAAAACAAATTTTGCACCTTCAGTGGTAAAATTCAGAATGAGGACAAAGAAGCCGCTTACGAATCGGAAAAATTCTTTGGGCCAAGCCAAAGGGGAGAAGAATTTTCCTAAATCTTCCCCCTTAATAATCAAAATGGCGAAAACAATTTGTAGTAATAATCCTCCACCAACTAACTTCCAATCAATTCTTTTTTTGTTGTTTGAAAATAGATATGCAATTCCTAATAAAACTGCTAATCCGATAATTCCTCTAATTACATTGATAAAGTCCATTATACTCCTATTCTTCAGAAGGTATGAAATGACATTTTCTGCATCTGGCTTCATATAAGTCTGCTGCACCTACTATGACTCTCTCTTTTGACGCAATTTTTCTTTGTGTCTTATCTGCCGGATTTCCGCACTCAACGCATATAGCTAAAGTTTTTGTTATGTATTCTGCAATTGCAAGTAATTGTGGTACAGGTTCGAACGGAAGACCCTTATAATCTTGATCTAAACCGGCGACAATTACACGTTTGCCCTGATTAGCTAACTGATTACATACATCGATAATTTCGTTTGAAAAAAATTGAACTTCATCAATACCAACAACTTTTGCATCTTTTGATAAATCCATAATTTCAGTGTGGGAGGCTACCAATATTGAGGGGAGTGATTGCTCGCTGTGCGAAACAATTTCAGTCTCAGAATAACGATTATCAATTTTAGGTTTGAAGACTATAACATTTTGTTTTGCAATTTTTGCTCTTCTAAGACGTCTGATTAATTCTTCAGTTTTTCCGCTGAACATACATCCTGCGATAACTTCTATCCAGCCGGTATCAGTTGGAATTGAGTGTGGAAAAATTTCTGTCATAAAAATCCTTAAGTTGAAACTAAATCAAATCTTTATCGCTAAAGGCTAACGGAAGGAGTTCCGAAATTTTCATTATTTTTAAATTATCTGAATGGTCAATCATAACAACATCAATATCACCGCATAAATCAGAAATCACTTGTCTGCAAGCTCCGCAAGGCGGGCAAAATCCCGGTGCATCTGATGCAATTGCAATGGCAATGGCTGTAAATTTATTAGATCCTTCCGAAAGAGCTTTAAAGATAGCAGTTCTTTCAGCACACATTGTTAAACTGTAAGAGCTGCTTTCAATATTGCAGCCAAGAAATATTTCATTATTCTCTGTAAGTAGTGCCGAACCTACATGAAAATTTGAATAGGTTGGAAGTGCTCTCGCCTTTGCTTCAACTGCTTTTTGCGCAAGTTTTACATAATCCATAATTCTCTCTTTTTTTTTAATCTAAAATAGAGTTTTCGCCTAACATTTCAAACTTAACGGTTATTTCCATTTCGGTTTTAGTAAGAGTGAATTTATAAAATGTATAATCGTCAGATAAGAATATATTAACTCTCCCATAAAAAATTCCATATACGAAAATTTGTAACCAAATTTGATCTCGAAAAGAATCTTATTTATTAATGCAAAAATAATTTTCGTTACGAAGAATATTATGAAAACGGGATTAACGAAACTCAACCAAAGAGAAATATCTGCGAAAATATTAAGGAGGTGCCAAATTGATAAAATTATTTTATGTGTTAAGAGATAAACATGCGAACTCTGTGTATGCCTCGAGCGCTGAAAGAAATATTCCTTAAAAGTTCTTTTCGTTTCAGAAAAAACCAATGAATTATTTTCCACAACACAAGAAACAGTCAAATTATTTTTAACTGCTTCTCTTAATAAAAGATCATCATCACCACTTAATGTATCGGTTGTATTTTTATAACCATTTAGTTGGTAGAATTTACTCTTCGAGAAACCGAAACTTCTTGCAGCAGCAGTGTATGGAAAACCGAGTTTAATCAAATAAAAACTAAGTAAATTATTTTTTAGGTTTTCAAATCGTGAGAGGAAATTGACTATTCCATTATTCTTTATAAAAGGGGCAATACCAATTAAAAAATCATATCTGGAGCTAAACTTTTTGGAAAATGCACTAATCCAATCCTCCTGAGGTTTACAATCGGCATCCGTAATTAAAATGAAATCAAATTTCGCCTTTGAAATACCATACTGTAATGCAGCTCTTTTCCCTAATATGTTTTTTTCTTCATTCCGATAAGCATAAAAATTATTTAATCCGGAAATCTCATTTGTTGCCAAAAAAAAAGTTGAGTCAGTAGAATTATCATCGACAATAATTACTTCAAATAAATCTTTTGGGTATCTTTGTTTATCAAGATATTTAATTACTGTTTTTATATTTTGTTCTTCATCTCTTGCGGCAATAATGACAGAGATACCATTGTCTAAGGTATTCTCAATATCGGATTTATCCGTTAAAACTTTTTTTAGCAGAAAAAGTTGTGAGAGGTAAACCAGTAGTTGAAATAAAAATATCGTTATAAGAAATTCAATCATCAGAAAAAATTGTAATTATTTTAATCAAAGTTAAAAGATTTAACTCATTTGTTTAGAATTATTTTTATAATATCTCTCTTTTGTGCAAATATTCAATCGCAAGAATGGATTGACAAAAGATACGAAAACGGAAATAATCTTTTCGGTCTGGCTTTTCTAGATTCATTAAAAGGATTTGCTGTGGGAGATTCCGGGCTTATTTTACAAACCTCGGATGCAGGTGTCAATTGGTTTCCGAATAATGATTTTTCTTTTCAAGGATCACTGATCAATCTTCAAAAAGTTGATTCAGCAACATTATACGCATTAGGCAGGTCTTATTCAGGTGCCAGTTATTTTATTATTTCAAATGATTCTGGCCAAAATTGGGAAATCAAACAATTTACATTTATAAATACTTATTTAACGGATATTCATTTTCTAAACAGTGACACAGGATGGGTTTGTGGACTATACGGAAAAATATTTAGAACCACTGATCGTATGGAATCTTGGGAAGATATTTCCGACAATGATTATACCTTCCCTTTACGAAGAGTTTATTTTTCTGATCTTAATAACGGGTGGGTCCTCGGCGGAAAAATTGATATGATTGGCTTTATTCGCCGTACTTATGATGGCGGAAATACATGGAGGAATTTAATTGTTACAGTAGAACCTTTATATGATATTTTTTGGATGAATGAAGACACCGTCTATGTTGCCGGGGGTGACCCGGAATTTGGGGGATGGGTTTATATCTCATCTGATAAAGGGGAGAATTGGTTACTGCAAAATGTTCCTTCTGGTACGATTACTCTCGGAAGAATAAATTTTACAAACCCGAAATTAGGTTGGGCTTCCGGATCCGGTTCAATTATTAAAACGACAGATAATGGAGCAAATTGGGTGACTGCCCTTGAAGCAAATGAAAATATACTTTCTATATATTCACAAAATGGTAAAGATTATTGGTTTGCAGGGACTAACGGATTTCTATTCTTTTACAAAGATACCAGTGATAATGATTCAATTCCGAACTCTATAAATTATTCCCTTAGTGAAAATAGTTCCTCCGAAATGGAGATACATGCATACCCAAATCCATTCAATAATAGTCTTAATTTAAGTTTTTATTTGGCAAAAAAAAATTTTGTAAGAATTGAACTTTATGATATTTTAGGCTCAAAGGTTCAGACAATATTCGAAAAAGAAATGTTTGAAGGTAATAACATCATCCCTATTACACTTTCCCATTACTCTTCAGGTGTTTATTTTATTGTATTAACCACGCCGGAAGCTATTTCGACAAAAAAAATATTTTTACTTAAATAATGGAGTTATAATGAAGACAGGAAAAATTTACTCCGTCTTATCGATTGTCCTTTTGCTTACAATTAGTTTTTTTACTTATCAGGGATTTCAAGAGAGTGAGAAAACCAAGCCAACCAAGAAACCCAAATCACTTCTCTATACAGAAAAATTTGGTGAACAAAAACCAACTAATCAACCGGCTCTGATTACAGAAAAGGGGATTACAAATATTCGTCTTAATACTTTTTCCGGAGTATCTGAACCTAAAGCGGCTATTAATCCGCAAGATGAGTTAAACGTTGTTGCCGCTTCAAATGATTTTACATTGTCTGGAAATGGAGCAAGATTTTTCTATTCATTTGATGGTGGAATGAATTGGAATTCGAAAGTAGTCCCACTTTCAGGACTTTCAGGTTATGATGATGCGACTGATCCATCAATAGCTTTTGATGCTGAAGGTAATCTTTATTATGCAATGATTCATTATCAATTATTTGGTTCTGGAGATGGTGTTTTTGTTAATAAGTCTGCAGATAAAGGATTGAATTGGAATCCAACAGCAACAGAGGTAAAAAAGAATAATGATGCTGTAACTTTTGAAGACCGCCCATCTATTACAACCGACATTTCTAACTCTTCTTTCAGAAATAATATTTATGTCGTATGGACATCAATCGGAAGAAACTCAAATCAAATTTTGTTTGCTAAGAGTAGTGACGGTGCAAATAGTTTTTCAACTCCGATAGTTTTAGCGGACGGTGTAGTTCATACCGCCGATATAAAAGTTGATAATAATGGTAAAATATTTGCGGCTTATCTTGTTGATAATTCGAAAATGGTTGTTCGTAAATCACTTGATGGTGGTATAAGTTTTGAAAATGGAATAACTGCTTCTACATTTGCGCATTCAGGCGAATTTGTAAATAATCAGTTTTTATTAAAAAGAACTGCTACCAATACCGGAATTAGAATAAAAAGTTATCCATCATTAGCAATTGATCAAAATACAAACACAATATATTTAACTTATTCAGCTAAAAACGGAAATGACTTATCTGATATATTTTTAGTTAAATCCATCGATAATGGAAGTAGCTGGAGTAATGCAGTTAAAGTTAATAGTGATAATGGAACAACTGATCAGTTTATGCCGGAAATCGCTATTGTAAACGGAAAAATCTATATAGTGTTTCAAGATTCTAGAAACGATCAAAACAATAAAACAATTGAAACATATTTAGCTGTCTCTAATGATGAAGGAAATAGTTTTAGCAATTCATTAACCTCAAATTCTTCATATGACCCATCAACTATTCTTTTAGGAAATTATATTGGTGATTATATAGGACTGGCTGCTTCAAAAAATGTTATTATACCGGTCTGGACTGACGGAAGAAATAATAATTTTGATTTGTACTCTGGTATAATATCAACAGCTGTTACAAATATTAAAGAAAATTTAACTCCGAATAGTTTTGCTGTAGAACAAAATTATCCTAATCCATTTAACCCTTCCACAATATTGAGTTTTACAATTCCTAGCGAAGGTAATGTTACAATTAAACTTTATGATATTACAGGAAAAGAATTATCGATTTTGTTGAATTCAAATTTAACTTCCGGAAAGCATTCGTTAGCTATAGATTTTTCTAAAATATCGAATGGATTATCAAGTGGAACTTATATTTACAGTATAAAACATGCTGGTATTACGTTAACAAGAAAAATGATTTTTGCCAAGTAATCTTTATATCAAACTAAAAATGAAATTTGGAGTTTAAATGAAAAATAGTTCTATTCTAGTTGTTTTTGTGCTGATATTATTCAGTAGTTTCATGTTTGCTCAAGGTAATGAGGGCAGCGATGATTATTCAAAAACAAACGACAAAATCTGGTCGAAAGTTAAGACGGATAAAAATACACAAGAAGCAGTTCATATTGATTATACTTATCAACCTGTTCAGCAGAGTTATCAAAAACATAAATTAAATGGATCTGAAGCAATAGTTTCACCAAATTTCAGA
>JAGUXE010000305.1 GCA_020061995.1 Ignavibacteriales bacterium
CTATACCGGGCATTTTTTCGACCGGTAATGATTCCAAAAATTTTTTTTCATCCCCTTCACATATGTAAGTTATGCCAAAAGGTTTATTAAAGTCTGAAGCTATTTTAGCAATTGATTTATTCGTGGCTATTCCAATTGAGGATGGGAGTAAAAGTTCTTTTAATATTTGACTCTGCAAAATTTTTCCTAAAGAATAATAATCTCCATACATCCTTTTACAACCTGTAAAGTCGAGATAAAATTCATCAATGGAAGCTTGTTCTACTTCGGGAGAATATTTGCCAAGAAGATTTTTTACCTCTTTAGAATAACGTTCATATTCTTCAAAATGTCCTCTTAGATAAATTCCGTTCGGACATAGTTGATAAGCTTGTCTGATAGGCATTGCAGAGTGTAACCCAAATTTTCTGGCTTCATATGAACATGCAGCAACAACACCTCGTCCTTTAGGATTTGCTCCAACAACAACTGCTTTATCTTTAAGTGATGGGTCGATAATCCTTTCAACAGAGACAAAAAAAGTATCCAAATCGAGATGAAAAATAGTTCTCATTACAATAATTGATCAGATAATAATTATAAATAAATATAGTGTGCATATGCACACTATAGATAATACAATTTCACAAAATAATCAACTAAAAAATTTTAATTTATATTTTGAGCAGGATTAAATTTCTTGAAGGTAAAATAGATTAAGCTGAATGCCGATTTACCATATTGATAAAATCATCAAGAGTAAATGGTTTTGTCATTACATCGTTCATTCCGATTTTCATAAAGCCGTCTAAATCTTCTTTCATAATATTTGCAGTCATTGCTATTATTTTCACACCATAATTCAAACTTTTGTTTTCATTCCTAATTAAACGAGTTGCTTCAAGGCCATCCATAACCGGCATATGAATATCCATAAATACAATATCATACTTATCTTTTCTGAAAGCAATTACGGCTTCTTCACCATTACTGACAATTGTAAAATCTATGGATATTTTTTGTAACAGACGCGCCAATAATTTTTGATTTATCGGATTATCTTCCGCGATCAAGACTTTAATATTATTAATTTCTGAATTCACAATAAATTATTGATTTGCTTTATATTTTTCATTCAACGAGTTTTTGCTTAAGTAAATGTATGTTGTCAATTTCACTTGGATCTTTCCCGCGTAGAATTGCAAGGTAGTATGAAATCCAATCCGTTAAATAAATCAAATCTAAAATTCTTTCTTTGAAAGAATTTAATTGACTCTCTAATCTTATTATGTCAATTGATTTTTCTTTTATCAAATCCGTTGAGATGTTAAATCTCTTTTTAATTTGAGGATGATAGGAGGAATCTTCAATATTTACAACAACTGGATTGAAATGTGAATTGGAAACGGTTTCCCAACCGACAATTTCATTATGATTTAATTCAGGATAATTATTACAAAAAGCATGAACCTTTGAATTCTCATTTAGCTGACACTTAAATCTATTACCTACGGCGTTAGTAACATCACTGACAGAATAAATAACGGGAATAAGTCCAATCATTTTTTTTGCAATAGAATATGCGAAATTTTCATCCACCGAATATTTAATTCCACTTTCTCGAATTTGATTAGTTATCTTTTTGACTAAGTTCGTTTGATCTTCAATGATCCAAAGCTCTTGAAATACTTTTAAAAGAGAAAAGAAACTTAACCCGAGTGAATACCTTGGTTGAAATCCTTTTTGGAGCAACACAACCGGAATACTATTTTTAATCGCAATATCAAGCATTTTTCCACCGGTTGTAACACAAATAATATTACATTCCCTCCCGATTGCCTGATTAAGAACTTCTAAAGTTTCTTCTGTATTACCTGAATAAGATGATGCAATTAATAAACTATCCGAATTTATGTGAGACGGGAGATTATAATTTCTATTGACAAAATATGGGAAATTTAATTCGTCCTGCAAAAAATTTTGCAGTAGATCCCCGCTTATTGCTGATCCGCCCAAACCAGTAATAGTAATAGAATTGAATTTTTTATTTTTATAAATTGATACATCAAATTCGTTTGACCATGCAAATTCGATTTGTTTATATGTATCAATCAAAACTGCAAATTGGTTTTCCGGATCATATTGATTAACAAAATTTTTAATTTCCATAATTTCCTACAAAATATTTCGTGTTCGCTGAATATTATTCTCTTTAAAGAAGAGCTCAATTCTTTTTAATATTTTCTCTTGTGAATTCAGTTGTAAACAATCGTTAGCAAGTTCTTTTGCTTTTTCATATGAGAAAGATCTTATTATTTTTTTTGCTGTTGGTAATACAGCCGGTGATAAACTAAAACTGTCAAGATTCAATCCGACTAATAAAGGAATAGCTAGAGTATCTGCAGCCATTTCACCACAAATACTTACTTCGCAGTTCGCTTTTTTTGAACCGTGTACAATATAATTTATTGTCCTGACTATAGCAGGATGAAACTCTTGATACAAATAGGCAACAACATCATTTCCTCTATCCACCGCCATTATATATTGGATTAAATCGTTAGTTCCTATACTAACAAAATCAACTTGTTCAGCAAAATCTTGTGCCATAACGGCAGCCGAAGGAACTTCCACCATGATACCAACTTTGATGTTTTTATCAAATTGTATTTTTTCTATAGCAAGTTCTCTTTTAGATTCCTCAATCAAATTTTTAGAATCAATAATCTCCTGAATTGATGAAATCATTGGAATCATAAAAAGAATATTTTTATTAATACTTGCTTTTAGAACAGCACGAATTTGTTCCTTAAAGAGTTTAGGGTTTGCTAGTAACAACCTAACCCCGCGTAACCCTAGAAATGGATTAGCTTCTTCATGATCCAAGAATTTAACTTTATCCCCTCCGATGTCAAATGCTCTTATGGTTAGGGGTTGAGGATAAAGTCGTGTAGCAAGATTCGAATAAATCTTAGTTTGTTGATCTTCATCAGGGAACTCACCAAGTTCTTCAATTATTTGTTCAGTCCTATATAATCCTATTCCCTTTGCACGATTTGTTATTACTAGATGGACTTCACCTGATACATCCACATTTGCATAAAGATCAATTTCATGACCATCGGTTGTCATCGCAGGTTTGTCATGCAACTCGGCAAGTGATGCATTAATTTCTTCAAGATGCTTTATTTTATTAGAATAAAATTCAATCTGCTTTTCATTCGGATTTGTGAAAACTAAACCATGAAATCCATCAACAATAACATAATCATCTGATTTAATGATCTCTGTTATATTATGTATACCAAGTACTGCCGGTAAATCGAGAGAACGAGCTAAAATTGCAGCGTGTGAAGTTAAACCTCCATAAACAGTTACGTATCCTTTTACATTAAATTTTGTAAATAGTATTGTATCAGCCGGAGTTATAATATCACTAATTACAACTACATCGTTTGATATTTTTGATTCCCATCTTCTTTTCTGAAGATTTTTTACAATCCTATTTTTAATATCGTCAATGTCAAGCGCTCTTTCTTTCATATACGATTCGTGCGCCATAACCATAAGTTGTTGATATTTGGATATTTCATCATGAACGATTGATTCAGGTTGTCTTTTCTCTTTTCGAATACGATCTTCTATTGATGTAATTAATACAGGATCATCCAATATCATTAATTGTGCTTCAAAAATGGAAGCTCTTTTTTCCCCCATTTGATCTTTCGCAACACTGAAAACTTTTAATAATTCTTTTTTTGATTTATTAAGAGATTCTCGGAATAATTCTATTGCGTAATCAACATCTTCAATTAAATCATGGTTGATATTTAGAATTTCTTTTCTATAAATATATGCTTTACCTATGACAATGCCCGGTGCAGCGGCAATACCGGTGAGAACATTGTCTGAAGACTCAATTATTTGTTTTAATCCTCTCACAATTCGTCAAAGCCTCGTTTAAAAAAATCGATAACATCAAAAGCTAATTTTTCTTCATCGGGTCCTTCAAATGTCAATGATAATTCACTACCACTTTCAGCAGCCAAAGTCATAACTCCAATTATACTTTTTCCATTTATACGGAATCCATCTTTTGATATGAAAAACTCAGATTTATATTTTGATGCAATTTTTACAATAGTTGCTGCGGGACGTGTATGTAATCCAGCATTGTTAACAATTTTAACTGTTTCTGCAATCATCTATTTGTTTCTCTTAATAAGTGAGTTTGCAAGCCATGTAAATAATTCTTTATCCTCATAGTTTTTTAAATTCTCAAGTCCTTTCAATGCAGATTTTGTATACTTAACAATTTCGTTTTTAGCATCTTCAAGCACTCCCAATTCTTCATATAATGATTTATAGAAATCAATTTCTGAAGGTTCTATCCCTTTGTTCTTTACTATTTTGAGAAGACTTATTTTCTGTTTCTTATTAGCTTTTTCTAATGCTTTAATAAAAAGGAAAGTTTTTTTTCCTTCTATAAGATCCCCACCAATATTTTTGCCTAATTCAGCGGTTGTGCCTGCAATATCGAGCAAATCATCCTGAATTTGAAATGCAATTCCGATTTTTTTTCCAAAATTAGCCAATATTCTTATTTCCTCTACAGTACCATTTCCTAATTGTCCACCAATTGTACAACACATCTCCGCCAATGCAGCCGTCTTTTTTGTAATCATGACCAAATATTCATTAATGCTTACAACTTTTTTTATTTCATATTCTTTGTCAAGGCTTTGTCCTTCACATACTTCAATCAATCCTTTATTGAATGTTTTTATTATTTCATGTACTCTTAAGCCGATTGCATCTTTTAATAAAAACTCATATGCAATTGATAAAAGACTATCCCCGACAAGGATTGCTGTATTAGTATCATATTTTTTATGAAGTGTAGGTCTGCCGCGTCGTTTATCGGCATTATCCATGATATCATCATGTACAAGAGTAAAATTGTGAAGCATTTCAACTGCAAGAGCAGCATTATATGCCTTATTAAAATTTAATCCAACTGCTTTTGCAGAAAACAAAACGAGAATTGGTCTTAATCGTTTTCCGGAACCTTCAAGTATATAGTTTCCCGGTTCATATAACGAATAAGGTTTTCTATTCTTTAAAGCTGAAGCAAGTTTTTCATCAATTTTAATTCTCTCTCGTTCATATAGATTCAAAAATTTTTCCTTTATCAAAACAACTCCTTAGACTTTAGTAATTTTGTTCTATTCAATTCATCCAACGAATGAGAACCTGTTAAAAACATAATTTTCTTAACAACTTCAAACCAATTTTTAACAAGTAAGATAACTCCTTCTTCATTAGAACTATTAAGTGTTTTTAAAATAGTACGAGCTGAGCCTGAAATATCTGCACCTAAAGCGAATGATTTTGCTAAATCAAATGGAGTATCAATCCCACCTGAACCTATAAGTATAAAATCGTATTTCTTTTTCAATGATGCAACTTTTCTGATACAGTAAGATGTGGGAAGTCCCCAATCCCAAAATTTTTCTGATTTTACTTCCTTAGAACGCAATATTTCAACACCCGCCCAACTTGTTCCGCCGGCACCTGCAACATCAATTCCTTTAACACCAATATTTATCAATTCTTTAGCAACATTCTTAGAAATTCCTGCTCCGACTTCTTTAACAATAATCGGAACAGAAAGCTTTGAAACAACTTTCTCAAGAGATTTTAAAAGAGACGGGAAATTTGGCTCTCCGTTTTCTTGTATTAGTTCCTGGAGTGGATTAAGGTGTATAACCATCACATCAGCTTGTAGAATATCTATGAGTCTTTCTAGTTTAGATGTTTTTTTTAACTGAAGAATTTGTGCTATCCCAAGATTTGCTAATATCGGAATTGATTTTGCCTTTACTCTGATTTCAGACAAATGCAAATCATGAGATTTATTATCTAATGCATATCTTAAACTTCCAATTCCAAGCGGAATGTTCAACAATGAAGCAGATTCTGCAAGTTTCAAGTTAACGTTATCTGCTTCATCTACACCTCCTGTCATACAAGATATTAGAAACGGATACGAAATATTTTTGTTAAAGAAATTTTTAGTGAGATTAATTTTCGAAATATCGACCTGAGTGGTAGCGTGATGGGTAAATTCATAGTTCTCAAATCCATTAGATTTATTTTTAAAAGAGACATCATTTGTATAACAAAGTTCTAGATGCTCCTTTTTTCGTCGTAAAATTAAATCTGATGTCTCTGACATTATTTTGTTGAGTAAAAGTTAAGTAAAAAAAAAGTTACATTATTAAAATATTAAAAAAATGTTAAAAACGTTTTTATTCTTTAGCCGTTTCTAGATTTTTGTTTCCGGTTTTAAAGTTCACAACATTAACTCTTAAGATTCCTCTGACACTGTTAGTTAAAATAATTTCTTCAGCTTCCAATAGATCTTTATGATATAATTTTGTCTCTTTCGCATCAGTTTTAACTATAAAACGTTCTCTTTCTATCCCATTTAAAATTCCGGACTCTAAAGGAGGAGTATAAAACATTTCCCTTTTCTTGATAAAAACATTACTCCTCGCTCCTTCACATAACTCCCCTCTTTCATTAAAGAAGAGGAGATCAAAACTACCGGAATACTTTTTCATTTTTAATACATCATCGTACTGTTTTCGATTTGTAGTCTTGAAATATTGAAACCGATTTTGAGAATTAATTTTTCTTCCTGAAATTGAAACCGCAACATCCCCAAGGAAATCAACTATTTCATCCACAAGAATTTTGACTTCACCCCATTTTGTTAATAGTAATTTCATTTTATATTTTTTTGAATAATCAAGATATCTGAGGTGTTCTATAATACTATTTAGGATTCTTGATTCATTAAAGCAAAATAAAAAATAATCTGATGCTGTTTTAAGCCTCTTCAGATGTGAATCAAGCAGAAATACTTGATTATTCTTAACAAGCATTGATTCAAATAGTTCAAAATATTCAGTTTGTTCTGTTAGAAACTTTGACTTTAATTTTACTTCATTGTATTCCTCGTTAGGATTACTATCCCACACGATTCCACCTCCCAAACCTACTTCGGCTTTATGTGATAATTTATCAATTTCTATTGTTCTAATTGCGACATTAAATGTACATTTGTCTTTAAGCATAACCCCGATTGAACCAGTATAAATACCACGGGGTTTTACTTCTAAATTTTTAATGATATCCATTGTTCTGAACTTTGGTGCACCTGTAATTGAACCGCACGGGAATATTGCTTTTAATACTTCTGAGAATTTTATAGAATTTTTTAACTCAGATGAAATTGTAGAAGTCATTTGATAAATTGATTCATATTTTTCAGTTTCAAATAATCTTTGAACCTTCACTGAAGCAGTTTTTCCAACATTCCCAAGATCATTACGGATTAAATCAACTATCATTAAATTTTCAGCTTTATCCTTTTCTGAATCAATCAACTGTCTCCATTTTTCGTTATCCTCTGAAAGTGATTTTCCTCTTGCGATTGTACCTTTCATTGGACGTGATGTTATAATGTCATTTTCAATGGTAAAAAAAAGTTCAGGTGATATTGATAGAATATACTTATCGCTCAGATTTATAAATGATGAATACTGGGCTGATTGATTAAAAATTAATTGCTTAAAAAGCTCAGAAGGTTTTTGTCTTGATATAAATTTTCCTTTAAGAGTATAATTAACTTGATATGTGTTTCCTTCTTCGATTTGAAATTTAATTTTCTTTAGATTCTTAATATATTCAGACTTTAAGTTAGATAACCGAAATTTTTCAATTTTTGTATTTCTGAAAGAAAAATCTGAAAAGTCAATTTCATCTGCGTCTAGTCCGAATATTTCTGATTCATCAAAAAAATAGAAACATAAATTTCTTTTTAAAGATGAAATTAATTCGCTATCAGTTTGGTAGGAGTCAAAATATTCATCCAAAAAATAACCCAACTCATATGGTAAAATCGAATAACATTGATGTCCATTCGCAATTTCATTTTCCAAAATATCGAAATAGTCTTGAATATGTCCACCCTCATATTTCAGAACTTTTTTAATATTTCTGAAGAAAAAAGATTTTTGATTCTCATAATTTGTACTTGTAGCAGAATAAAAAAATCCTGAGTAGGGATGCTTCTCAACATAGTCAAGTATTTCGTTAATGTGCATTAAAGTCTTTATCTTTTTCAATTTATTTTGAGATGAGTTAGTATATTTAATCAGAAAATTGACTTTATAAAATAATAAAATTGCAAAGAGAATAAAATTAGACTAATTTTTCGCCAATATTTTTAATATCCTCATGAAGGTCAGATATGGAAAGAAAAAAACTTAACTTTTGGCAAATATGGAATATGAGTTTTGGGTTTTTAGGAATTCAGTTTGGTTTTGCATTACAAAATGCAAATGTGAGTAGAATTTTTGAAACTCTTGGTGCTGACATTGACGCAATTCCTATATTATGGATTGCCGCACCTGTAACAGGACTGCTTGTCCAACCGATTATCGGACACATGAGTGATAGAACGTGGAATCGTCTTGGCAGGCGTAGACCTTATTTTTTAATTGGAGCAATCTTAGCTTCGCTGGCACTATTAATTATGCCGAATTCACCAGTATTGTGGGTAGCTGCCGGTATGTTATGGGTATTAGATGCTTCAATAAATATTTCCATGGAACCATTCAGAGCGTTAGTTGCTGATTTGCTTCCTTCTCAACAGCGTACAACCGGTTTCGCAGTACAAAGTTTCTTTATTGGAATCGGCGCTGTGGTAGCATCAGCATTGCCTTACATTTTTACTAATTGGTTCGGAATTGCTAATACTGCCCCCGAAGGAGAAATACCTCCTTCAGTTGTGTACTCATTTTATATCGGTGCATTTGCGTTTATTTCTGCAGTAGGTTGGACGGTGTTTCGCACAACAGAATATCCGCCGGAAAATTTGATTGAATTCGAAGAAAAGAAAAAACAGAGTGCCGGATTTTTTTTCGGTGTTAAAGAGATATTTGAAAATTTTGTTAAAATGCCTAAAACAATGATTCAATTGGCATTTGTCCAATTTTTTTCCTGGTTTGCGTTATTTGCTATGTGGATATATACAACGTCTGCAGTTACCCATCATATTTATGGGGCTACAGATGCAAATTCGGCACTATATAATGAAGGAGCAGATTGGGTTGGGGTATTGTTTGCTGTATATAATGGCTTTGCTGCTTTAACGGCATTTTTATTGCCATTAGTTGCTAAATACACAAGCAGAAAAATTGTTCATATGATTAGTCTTTTTATCGGAGGAATAGCGTTATCGTCTTTTTACATAATCAAAGATCCACAAGTGTTGTTACTTTCCGAATTAGGAATTGGGCTTGCTTGGGCATCAATATTATCAATGCCTTACGCTATACTAGCCGGTTCATTACCAAAAGATAAAATTGGTGTTTATATGGGAATTTTCAATTTCTTCATTGTAATTCCTCAAATAACCGCTGCCGCCATCTTGGGTTATGTCGTTAATAATTTTTTCGGGAACGAAGCTATCTATGCTCTGATTCTTGGCGGTATCTCAATGTTTATAGCAGGGTTTTTGGTACTATTAGTCAAGGATGATGATTGACCTTATTAAAAGCCTGTCAGTAGCTAATAGCTGACAGGCTTATTCTCAAAATCATCTATTCATAGATTTTGTGAGTTCAATTATTTTTTCACACATTAATGCGGATGAATATGCTGAGTACTTCATTCTTCTTTCATCAACACCTTTATAACAAACTATTGGTAAAGTCCATTCAAGAATTGCTAGTAAATATGGGATTAAATCATATTCAAAAAGAGTAACTGTATTTGCATAATCACGTAGTTGACAGACTACATGATAAGCTTTTTCCACCATAGGATCATTACCGTTATAAGTGAATACAGGTCTTTCGTTTAGTTTATCAGGAAAAAGTAAACCTTGTTCAAATTCCAGCAAATATTTTATATCCTCCTCCGATTCAATCCGAACATTTTCTATCCTAACTATCGGTTCTATCCTTGCAAAATCGGAGACTGCATTACGGATTTTTGTTTCAGAAAAGTCAATTACATAAATATTATTTGATTCATCAATTAAAATATTTTGGAGATTTAAATCACCGTGTGAAATACATTTATACCACAACTTCGAATTATTTTGGTATTCCTTATACTTGTGTTTTAAGTACCAATATGGATTTACTACATCTCTCTCAATTGCAGGTATATATATCTTTTCATCATCAGAAGAAATTCCTAAAACAGTTTGCGCTTCTTGCTCTATATGCGGAAAAAAGACTTTTGTCGGATCATGTTCTTTATAGGGATATATTGATTCCAACCGCGGTTGTCCATACCAAGGAAGTAAAACCCCGGTAACTATTTTCTTCAATAATTCAAGAAATTCCTCAATTGGTTTTTCTTGATAATATAATCTTAACCATCTTAATTTACTTTCCGGACCGGTAATCCCGACAAAATTGTATCTGACACCTCCACAATTTCCGAAATAAAAACTTCCTAAAACGGAGACACTGTTATTTAGTATATATCTTTTAACAAACTCATTGTATCTTTCAACTTCTCTTTTAATTAAATCTAAACTACCGAGTTTTAAAACTGTAGGAATTATTCTTTTCCCTGAGAAGTCAAATCCGTTGATTAAAAATGTTTTGGCAGAATACCCGCCCGTCAATAGTTTTACATGAATCGAACTACAATCAGTGTAGATATTTCGCATTATTATTTCAAATTCATGACTCAAATCAACATCTTCATCCAACTCAATTTTAATTCTGTCATCATTTGAATCAACAATTTTTTCAGGAATATACAACCAGATTTTTGCAGAATTCAATACTCTATCTGTTTCTAATTCACTTATTGAGGTGATAGTCTCCGTACTAAGTATTGAGTTAAATACTTTATCTCGATCTGTTCCTTCAATGGTAGACAATCCTGATGAGCATATAATTTGATTTGCGGAGAATGATACATTCTGCAAATTCGTTTTTTTACTAATTGTATTATAAAGTTGAACTTGTGAAGCATCTTTCCATTTGCTTATTTCAAAGTGATCACAAGTTATTCCGTTTGAAATTACTAATTTGTTTGGATCATCATTATTGGTCAAGATTAATGAAAATCCAAGAAGTCCGATATTCTGTTTTATTTGTCCTGAAATCAATAGCAAATCACGCATTAAATCTTGAAGGGAAATTTCTTTATCTGAGGTAATTTCAATAAATGCTTCAGGTTTACCTACAATACTAACTGCAGATTTAATAAATAAATATGTTGATGTAGGATCTTCCGTAAATAAATAATCGGTTTCTAATTTTTCTTCATATGGTTTGAAACCAATGAAATTATTAGTAGTGATTAAATCACCGGATGTATTTAGTGCTTGCTCAATTGTTGATGCAATTGCACCAATTCCAAATGAAAAACCGAGCTCGTTCAGATTTACCGAAGAAAACCCATTATTAACAGAATTATTTTTCCATATTTTTATTACATTTTGACCACCGCCAAATAATTCAACTTTATACGACCGAGTCCCAAGATCAATCTTAAATGCTTTACCTTCTGTTACGATCAATTCATTCACATATTCTTTTGCAGATTCTATCGAATCTAAAATAACTAACTGCTTTGAAAGCCCTGTAATATCGAGCACTTGTTTGATTGAAGGAGCTAAATTTATGTAAATGGATTTCCCTTTTAGCTTATGTAAAGATTTTTCTAACTGAAGTAAGGCGCGAATTCCTGCAGATGAAAGGTATGTAACTTTTGAAAAATCAATAACAGGAAGTTTAAGTGTTTCGAATTCAGTAAGTTTTTTTTCAAATTCGATACCACCGTTGCCGTCAAATCTTCCTTCTAAAAGAATTAGATTTAAATTTTCGGTTTGCACAAAATTAATCAACATAAAAAACTCCTTAATTTCCGTTGTATTAGTGTGTCGAAACTTGTTTCGTCTGTTTGAAAGATGAAGAAGTCTCTTTTACAAATAACCATAAAAATGAAGAGATTGCTAAGGAAGCGCCACTTATTATAAAAATGATATTTTTATCCTCTGTGTTTAGGATGAAATACCCTAAAACCAAACTTACAATTAGTTGAGGTATTACCACAGATAGATTAAATATACCCATAAAAAAACCCATTCTGGTTTTATCTACTTTTTCAGACATAATAGCAAATGGTAAACTTACAATTGCCGCCCAACCGATACCAACAATTCCCATCAATAAATACAATTTTAATGGTGTGTCTCCAATAAAAACAATTAAAAAGTACCCAAACGCCATTATCGCAACTGAGAGTAAGTGAGTTCTAATTCTACCGATTTTTTGCGAAACAGGCTCAAGAATAAAAGCGGGTAATAAAAAACCTATAGTATTCAATACGGCGAATGATATTGCAATTATTTGTCCTGATTGCAATGAAATAATATCTTGTGATGCATCAGGGCTAATGAGTTTTTGTTGAATAAAAGCAATAATGTAAACAAACATCGTTTGCACACCTATCCATGAAAAAGAATGAGCAAAATATATTTTGAATAATTCATTCCAATTAGTTTTGGTTTTACTTGATATTTTTTCTGACTCATCAATCGAGTTTACAAGTTCTTCTTCTTCTTTGATAAAAAACATTGGGACAATTGAGAAAAGCATTACAAGTATTACACCCACATAAATAAGTATGTAATTTCCAAATGAAGCTCCAATTACATAAGCTAATACACCAAAGAAACCGGAAATAGTTTGCATCCAGGTATAACCTTTTGTTCGAGGATTTCCATCAGGAGTAACGTCGGCTATTATAGATCTGGTGGGATTGAAGCTAATATTAATTGCAAGATCAAGAGTTAATGCAACACCTGTCGCAACTACAATCAAACTACCAATTCCGAAAAAAGCACTGATGTGATGAATGTTAGGTAAGGCTAATAACATTAGAGCTGCAAGTGGACCGCCAATTAATACGAAAGGTCTTCTTCTACCACCCCAAAACCAAACTTTATCAGAGATTAAACCTATTATTACTTGTCCAAATATTCCCGCAAGTGGACCTGCAGCCCAAACAATTCCTATTTCATGAATATCAAGTTTATACTGCGTGCTTAAAATCCAGCTAAGTGCAGAAATTTGTATTGATAGTGCAAACCCCATCGCAGTAGCTGGGAGGCTCAATAATACATAAAAAGAATTAGTAAGTTTTTTTTGTATATCTAACATTTAATATTGTCCATTCTTTCACAAACAATGGGAATTAACTATCCTTTAACACTTCCAAGAGTTAAACCGGAGACAAGCCATTTACTTAATATTACAAACAGTATAACAACAGGTATACTCACAATCAAAGAAGCAGCTGCATAAAGTCCCCATTCGGTAGACATATTACTTTCGAATGATTTTAACCCTAATGGTAAAGTATATAACGATGTATCCTGAAGGACTTGAGCCGCAACAATGTATTCTGACCAGGCTGTCATAAATGAAAATAATGCAGTAATAACAAGTGCCGGAGATGCTAAAGGTAATATAATTTTATAAAAAGATTGCCATTTCGTACAACCGTCAATTCTAGCACTCTCCTCCAAAGTATATGGAATTGTATCATAATACCCTTTCATTTGCCAAACACAAAATGGTAATGCGGTTGCCGAGTAGACAATTATAATTCCGAGATAACTATTCAATAATTCTAATTTTATCAACATTATATACATAGGCAGCAATAGCATTGTTGCAGGAAACATTTGAGTAGTTAATAATCCAAGCATACTTGCTTGCTTCCCAACAAACTTATATCGTGATAAAGCATATCCAGCCGTCGATGCCAGTGCAACTCCTGTAAATGTAACAGTTGCTGAAACAATCAAAGAATTCCATGTCCATAATAAAAATGGACGATTAGTGAATAATTCTATATACTGTCTGAAAGTTGCTTTATCCGGTATTATAGACAAATCAGTTGATAATAATTTATCATCAGGTCTTATTGATATTGTAAATACATTTAATATCGGATATAGTGCAATTAGAGTAAAAAATATTAACACTAAATAGACTGAGATATTAATCAGAAGATTTTTTTTCATTTATGACTCAATTAAAATTTAGTAAACTGATTCAGTAGCTTTTGTTTTTCTTAAAAATGTTAAACCGAAACCAAGTAATATTAA
>JAGUXE010000389.1 GCA_020061995.1 Ignavibacteriales bacterium
GGCCAAATCAGCCACTCGTTCGCCTTTTTCTTTAATGCGAACAATAATCTCCCTTTTTTGCTCGGGAGTGAGCGATGGGTATCCTTTCATATATTTTCACGATACCGCGGAATACACTCTGTGTCTAATTTTAAGGGTACCTGCCATTATTCGCTTTTATTTATTTTAATAATCATTCTGTTATTTCCAAATTTATGGCTTTTAGTAAAGATGATTCGAAGTTGTTTTCTTTATCCCAAAGCTTTTTTAGCTTGGCTCTTATTTCTTGATGTTTAGCGTAACCGGAATCAATAGGCAGACCTCGTTTTTCCAAAATTGGATTCAGAAGCACTGTTGATGACTCCTTAAGAATATGAATTTGCGTATCCGAAAGACCTGCTTTTTTGCACATATCCCAATAATAAATATGGAAAAGAAAATGCATCAATTCGTGATAGATACCGGTAATTTCTTTTCCCTTTTTGGAATCACGCCAAATTAGGTAAAAAAAACTTCGTTTAACATTATAAGGTGCTCGATGAAAAGTCGTGATAAAAACCTTTATATTTCCGGGTGGAAATTTTTTATCCATCAATATTTCTAAGTCTGCTTGTATCTGCGAGGAACTAACATTTTGTTCCAGCCAATCTTTAAATTCTGAAACTTTTCCCGGCTGATAATACTTTCTCTCTAAATAATTTTTTAGATATTCATTATCACGGACGTTCTCTATTGAGATATCCTCGGGCAAAAACTTTTTCCAATCAACGCCATAACTATTAGCCGCAACCGATTTTTGCCAATTCCGGATATCACGCTCAATATTTTCAATAAATTGAAGCTCCATACTTTTTATTAATTATATAAAAAGGAGGACCATATAGATAGATCCTCCTTTAAACCCAAGTGATTTCATCAATCATTATGATCGACCTCATCATCGGGATCGGTGCAGTCATCGCAGTCACAGTCAGCGCATTCACAGCATTCTGGACACTGACTTGCAACTATTTCATCTTCACTGACTGACAGCAAGATACCCAACTGCTCCATTTTATTCACCTCCTTTCTTTTTAAATTTACGAATCAACTGAAGAGCATGTAATTCGACTAAAACCGGAAGAACAGATTTATATACCTCGCAATAGGGCGAATGATGTTTAAAAGTGCCATAGTGACGTTTAGTTAAAAAGGGACAACCTCCGCCACAAACAAATCGCCACTTACAGTCTTTACAAACTGGAATCTGCTCAACGCGATTTTCATCTAAACGATAATGATCTTGATTCGTAATTAACTGAACGGTGTTATTCTCAAATGCATTACCAATCGGCTCAGACATTTTATACTGACATACACAAACTTCTCCATTGGAAGTCAATGTCATACCATTTACTCCGATGCCACAACTACGGATTTTAGGGACTTTTAGATTCGTATCCCCAAATTTATGGGATTGGTAGAGACTACGGGCAGGAAGATTATTAGCGATCCATTCATAACACTTTAGCAGTTCCTGAGTAAGTTGCAGATTATCATTTTTCAGATTATCAGGTGAACTTGGTACATCCCTGTAAAAGCTGAAGCGAAAACCCAATTCGCGTTGAATACAGTATTCCGCCAATTCCGTGATGCCACAAACATTATCTTTGGTAACCGTCGTTAAGATATATGGACGGATACCTACAGACAGTAGTTTGTTCAAATTACTATCAACATCCCGAAAACTCCCTGAGTCGTTTTGATAACGGCGTTGTTTGTTATGCCACTCTTCCACGCCGTCAAGAGACACAGAGATGCAAATTTTCCCCGAGCTTGCATACTCAATAAGGCTCGAGGGTAATAGCGTGGCATTCGTAATGATGTGGAACCTAACCTGTGGGATAGACTTGGCAAAATGAGTTTTTGCCCAATCAATCAATGCCTTGCCTTCTGTCCAACACAGAGTAGGTTCTCCGCCTGCAAATTTAAAGACAACCTCATCAAATTCAGCCTTTCTGCAATCGCTTGTAACCTTTGCGATTAATCTTTTTGCTAACTCCAACCCCATGCGTGTTGATTGTTTTTTAATGTAGCAATAACCGCAAGACAGATTACAGGCATCTGTAAGTTGCAGCCATACCATCATCCGTTTCTTTTTGCTTTGCTGTCGTTCTATTCGCAAGCGTTCAGAAAAAGTTTTTCCGAGATTGAGCATCTCTAATCGTCCCAGAGTTGCAATAATTTCTTCCAACCGCTGTGGATTTGTTTGCGCCCACGGTATTATACTTTTCATTTCTTGAAAACTTAACCCTTTCTTGCAACTCCGAAAAACATCAAGAGTATCCCAAAAAAAGACGAGAACTCCATGATGCCCTCGCGGATTCAGAAAGTAGCTATAACCTTCGATCTGGCCTTCGATTAAATCTTTTGGTATTTTCGGAATACAACTGTCTTTAATCATTTCAAACCTCCTTTTTTAATTTTTAATGTTCAAATCAAATACTTACCCTAACATCAATATCTAATAAATTAACTATTTTGTCAAATTTTGTACCCCTCTTTTTAACACTTTTACTCTAACTTTTTTGGGTTTAAATCTTTTTTCTAAAATTTCTATGATTTTATGGAGATTGATTTTTTGGCCGCTGGAAAAAACATCAACTGCCATATATTCAAACTCCGGCCAGGAATAAATAGAAACATGAGATTCGGCGATTAAAGCGAAGGCGGAAACGCCTTGAGGGTAAAATTTATGGGTTTTCATTAAAA
>JAGUXE010000274.1 GCA_020061995.1 Ignavibacteriales bacterium
GTGAGTGCCTATCGCAGTCCAGCACCGAAACGTAGTTTCTGGTGCTGTCGGAATTTCAATTTATTGAAATTCCGATACGATTAAATATTTCCTTTCTTTAAACATATCTCAATTTATGCTAAAATTCAATTAAAGATAATTCCTAAGGGGATATGAAAATTCCAATCATAAGAAAAAAATATGCGATACTATGGTTGCAAAGATAAATTATTAAAATTTATAGAAGAGTCCACTAAAAAAGCAGATTTATACCAAGGAGCCAGGTTCGTTGATTTATTTACCGGTACTACAGTGGTAGCTCAACATTTTAAAAAACTCGGTTATACAGTGATAGCTAATGATAATTTAGAGTTTTGTTATGCTTTAGCAAAAATTTACATAGAGTTAAATGAATATCCAAAATTTAAAGGTTTGAAAAATTTAATTAAAGATACTACCGGAGTTCAAAAACGATTAGAACTAGAAAAACCTATTATTATTGGTAATGAGTCCTACGAAAGGGTTATTAGCTATTTAAATAATTTAAAGCCAATTGAAGGTTTTATTTATGCTAATTATTGCCCGACTGAAACTACCGGTTTACGTACATTCTTTACAAACGAAAATGGCGCTAAAATCGATGCAATAAGGACTAAAATTCAAGATTGGCGAGAGAATAATTTAATCAATGAGTTGGAGTATTATTATCTAATTACAGCCCTATTAGAAGCAATAAATCGTGTCTCAAATGTTGCTGGAACTTATGCTGCCTGTCTTAAAAATTGGGATAGCCGAGCATTAAAGAAATTAACCTTAATTCCACCAAAAATCATTTTCAGTTCAAAGCGAAATAAAGCTTTTAAGCGAGATGCAAATGAACTTGTTAAAGAGATTTCGGCTGATATTTTATATCTCGATCCACCATACAATACGAGACAATATATAACTAATTATTTTTTATTAGAACTTATTGCCGAAGGTTGGTTTAATGAAAAAATAGCGGTAAAAGGTAAAACTGGTTTAGTTTTTAATGAAAGTAAAAAATCTCTATATGGCCAGAAAAGTACTGCCTATAAAGTATTCAGTGATTTAATTAATAATGCTAAAGCAGGCTACATTCTTGTTAGTTATAACAGCGAGGGAATCTTAACCGAAGGCCAGATAAAACGAATATTATCAAAAAAGGGCGAAGTAGAAATAAGTAAATATGATCATAAGAGATACCGTAGCATTAATCAAGATGAAAACGATCCTACTTTAGTAAAAGAAAATTTGTTTCTCGTTAAAACTAATGGGATGAAAGAAAGATTTAATAAATTAGATGGGGCAAAATGGTTACAGTATTCTTTTAGTATCTGGCGAGATGTAAAGAAAAATGAAGAAGAATGGAAGTTAAATCATCCAGCGATGTTTCCCATTGCTTTAGTTGAAAAAGTTATTGATATTTATACAAATAAAAAAAATCAAGTTATATTAGACCCATTTTCTGGTAGTGGTAGCACAGTTATTGCAACTCTTAAAAAAGAGGGACGAGCAATAGGTATAGATTTAAGTAAAAATTATATAGAGATGACTAAAAAAAGAATCAACACTGTTTACAAAGAATTTAATAAACCAAATAGATATTGGTTATTTCCTGACGATGCAATAAATTTAGATAAACGAGTTAAACCTAACTCCGTTGATTTGTGTATTACTTCGCCTCCTTACTGGAATATTCTTACTGAGCGACGAACCGCTGACAACAAGAGCATTAGAAAATATAGTGATTCCAGTGCTGATTTGGGTAATATAAAAAGCTATGAGCAATTTTTATCTACACTAAAGAAGATTTTTAAAAAGGTATATTATGTATTAAAAAATGGAGGTTTTTGTGTGGTTGTTGTTATGGATATAAGAAAAAAGTCTAAATTTTATCCATTCCATTTCGATGCCATTTCTAATTTGCAAGAGGTTGGTTTTAATCTCCGGGATATTGTCATTTGGGATAGGCAGTCCGAATATAATAATCTCAGGCCACTTGGTTATCCTTATAGTTTTGTAGTGAATAAAATTCACGAATATATTTTAATTTTTGAGAAACCAAAATATGGATAAAACTAATAAAATATCATCATTCTTAACAGAAGACATTGGTTATTTTCTTGGTCTTGTTGTTGGAAGAGGCTCTATTATTAGGGGCGCTGAAATAAACAAGTTGATAATTGAATTTCCCTTTAAGAATTTAGAGGCACAGGGTATAACCAAAAAATACGATACCCAAATGTATTTATCAGGTAGTTTAGATAAAATAGTGAACCGTTTAAGAGGATTCGGGCTTAATGTTCGAAAAGAAAGCGATATAGATAATAAAACAGTTAGCTTGGTGATTGAGTGGCACAGTGGAGATATTGCTTGGCAATTACTGAATTATTTATTAGATGAAGAACACGCTGATTATCATTCTTTTAGAATTCCAAAGGCTATATTTGAAGCTGATAAAGAGAAACAGAAAGAATTTTTACGAGGTTACTTTGATGTCACTGGTCATATAAGGATTTCTAATGCTCGTTTTGGTCAAAAAGACCAACAAAGGGTTTATTTAGAAGCAGATCACAGAAATTGGTTTTTAGTTTTAGATTTATATCGTCTTTTAAAGAAGGTTAATGTACCGATAGAGAGTATTGATTGGGGGCATCCTAATTTTAGGGACCCAGAATTTAAGAAACAATCGGGTTTTTGGGCAAAAGAACACCAGATAAAAATATTTGCTAATCAATTTCTGCCCATTGGCTCTTATCTGACGCATAAAGAAGAAATATTAAAAGAACTCGCAGCGATGAATAAACCAAATTTAGGTTCAGAGGAGAAAACTATAAAAATTAAAGAAAAACCAAAAAA
>JAGUXE010000245.1 GCA_020061995.1 Ignavibacteriales bacterium
TAATGGAGTATTACAATTCGAAAATCGTCAACACAATATTTGAAGAAACTTTAGTTAAAGTGGCTGAAGAATTGAAGACCGAAGGTTTTGGGGTATTGACAGAAATAGATGTTAAATCGACTCTTAAAAACAAATTAGATGTTGATTTTAGAAAGTATAAAATCTTAGGTGCATGCAATCCTACCTTCGCATATAAAGCTCTTCAGATTGAAGAAAATCTTGGTGTACTTCTTCCATGTAATGTTGTTGTACAAGAAACCGAAAATGGTGTAATCCGTGTAACAGTAGTTAATCCTTTGGTATCGATGCAGGCTGTAGGAAATGAAAAATTAAATGAAGTTGCCGGAGAAGTATCTAAAAAACTACTCAATGTATTAAATAAACTTTAACGGCTAAAACTCATTAAACCCAATCTCAACTTCGAACTTTGTATTGGAAATTGCATATCTTGACTAAACAAATTATAAAGATTTTATGAAAAACATTTATTTAAAGAAGAACGAAGAGAGAAGATTATTACAAGGACACTTATGGGTATTCAGTAATGAGATTAATCGAACTGATGAAAACATTGAAAACGGTGATTTAGTTCAAGTACTTGATTCTACAGGAAAACTTTTAGGTGTTGGATTTTTTAATAAAACATCTTTAATAGCTGTCCGTATTTTAAGCAAAAACATAATTAAGTCATTAAAAGAATTTTTTACTAAAAGAATTCTATCCGCAAATAGTATCAGAAAAGAATTATACCCTAATCGAAATTCATACAGAATGGTTTTTGGCGAAAGTGATTATATCCCCGGGTTAATTATTGATAAGTATAATGATACTTTTGTAATTCAAGTTAATTCACTTGGTATTCAGAGAAATATAGAACTCATCATCGATATATTGAAATCTACCTTTAACGCAAATACGATTTTATCGAAGAATGAAAAACACTTCCGAATTTTAGAAGGTTTAGAAGAGAACGATGAGATTTATTATGGAACACCAACCAACGAGTTAATAGATGATGGAAAAATAAAGTATGATATCGATTTTTCTTCATCCCAAAAAACCGGGTTTTATTTTGATCAAGTTGATAATCGGAACTTTATTGAAGTCATTTGCAAAAATAAAAAGGTTATCGATGCATTTTGTAATTCAGGCGGATTTGGATTACATGCCGGAATAGCGGGTGCGGACGAAGTTACATTTATCGATTCCTCTGCAAGGGAAATATCTACAGTTAAAAAAAACATAACATTAAATCAATTGGAAATAAATTCCCAATTCAAAGTTGGTGATATTTTTGATGTTTTCGAGCAGTTCAAAAACGATAATCACAAATTTGATGTTGTAATGATAGATCCTCCTTCATTTGCAAAGACGAAGAAAAATCTTTCCGTTGCGATTAAAGGTTATGAACGTATCAATCAACTAGCGATATCATTAATTGAATCCGGGGGATATTTAGTTACGTCATCATGTTCTTTTCATTTGAAGAAGGAAGATTTTATGCGTGCAATTAATAAGGCTGCAAGAAAACAAAACAGGGATATTCAACTGATTCATTTTAATAATGCGTCACTTGATCATCCTCAACTTCCTGCAATGGAAGAAACAAATTATCTTAAATTTGCTGTCTTAAAAGTATCGTGAGATTATCGATATATTTCTGCGAAAAATTCTTAAAATAAATTTAAATAATTGCAACATTTCTAATTCTTAGTGCGTCTAACCAGACGTCTTTTAAAATTGTAAAATATAATTTAATGAGGTGGAGATTGGATATTACAGCTCTAAATGAAAAAATTAAAACGGAAAGTGCATTCATTGATTTATTGATGAATGAAATCAGTAAAGTTATTGTTGGACAGAAGTCGATGGTCGAAAGATTAGTTATAGGACTTCTAGGAAATGGACATATTCTACTTGAAGGCGTCCCCGGACTTGCTAAAACTCTTGCAATAAAAACTTTAGCTTCATCAATGAAAGCAAAATTTCAGCGTATACAATTCACACCTGATTTACTGCCGGCTGATTTAATCGGAACTCAAATATATAATCAAAAAGAGGGGAACTTTTTAATTCGAAAAGGTCCTGTATTTGCTAACTTTATTTTAGCTGATGAAATAAATCGTGCTCCCGCAAAAGTACAAAGTGCACTTCTTGAATCAATGCAAGAAAGACAAGTTACCATAGGAGAAGAAACATTCAAACTTGATGATCCGTTTCTTGTCCTTGCAACTCAAAATCCGATTGAACAGGAGGGTACATATCCGTTGCCTGAAGCACAAGTCGATAGGTTTATGTTGAAAGTTAAAATAACTTATCCAAATAGAGATGAAGAACTAAATATTATGCGTAATAATCTATCAAATTCTCACAGTCCTGTTTTACAAGTAATAACTCCGGAAGACATAAAAAAGGGGAGAGAGCTTGTTCAGGAAATTTATTTAGATGAAAAAATTGAACGATATATTTTAGATATCGTTTTTGCGACCCGATTTCCGAAAGATTTTAAATTAGACCGACTTGTTGATCTTATAAACTACGGCGCTTCACCGCGTGCAACAATCAATTTAAATTTAGCTGCTCGTTCGATGGCTTTTATTAAACGCCGCGGTTACGTAATTCCGGAAGATGTTCGTGCCGTTGCATTTGATGTATTACGTCATAGAATTGCAGTTACATATGAAGCCGAAGCTGAAGAAATAACCTCAGAAAAAGTAATTCAGGATATTTTAAATAGTGTAGAAGTTCCTTAACATATACCGGATTAATTTTAATGTTAACAAAAGATCTTCTAAAAAAAGTAAGACAAATCGAAATCAGAACAAAGGGACTTGTTAACCAAGTCTTTTCCGGTGAATACCATTCAGTTTTCAAGGGAAGGGGTATGGCATTCTCTGAAGTACGGGAATATCAGGTTGGTGATGAGATTAGAAATATTGACTGGAATGTTACTGCACGTTTTGGGCACCCTTTTATTAAAATATTTGAAGAGGAGCGTGAACTTACGGTAATGCTTTTAGTTGATCTAAGCGGTTCACTCTCTTTTGGATCAAAAAAACAAACCAAACAACAAATTGCCGCAGAACTAAGTGCTATTTTTGCGTTTTCAGCATTAAAGAATAACGATAAAGTTGGTATGATACTTTTTTCTGACAAGATTGAAAAATTTATTCCGCCTAAAAAATCTAAATCGCATACCTTAAGAATTATCCGCGAAGTTCTTTCATTTGAACCATCGGGTAAAGGTACTAATATAAAACTTGCACTTGAATTCATGAGTAAAACAGTTAAGCGGAGAAGTATAGTGTTTTTATTGTCAGATTTTAATGATACAGGTTTTGATCAAACACTCAATATTGCAAGTAAGAGACATGATTTAGTCCCAATAATTCTTTCTGATGAGAGAGAAGAAATGATACCGAAAATCGGGTTAATTAATTTTACAGACCCTGAATCAGGAAAAAATATTCTCATTGATTCTTCCAGCAGTGATTTTCAGAATTGGTATAAAAACAAAAAAACATCTATTCTTCATGAAAGAAAAACTATTTTCACAAAATGTAAACTTGACTCAATATCTATAAACACAAAAGAACCTTATATAAAACCGTTGGTAAATTTCTTTAAGGCACGGGAGAGGCGATGGTAAGAATAGTAATTATTCTATTATTTTTTCTCTCCATCCTAACCATTAATGCCCAAGAAATAAGCGTAAAGGTTTTTGCGGATTCTGCTGTATATGATGTTGGGGATCATATTCAGCTTGGTTATCGGATAATTCACAGAAAAAATACTTCAATATACTTTCCTTCAGTAAAAGACAGTATTAAGAATATAGAATTTATAGAATCGCTTCCGGTAAATATAAAAGAAGAAGAAAATCGAAAAGAATCCGTTTACAAATTTATCTTCGCGGGGTTCGACTCAGGAAGTGTAACCATTCCATCCATTACTATTCAGTATAAATCAATTGCGGATACTTCTTTTAAAGAAATTAAAACAGATTCGCTAACCCTGCTAATCAACACTTTGCCGGTGGATGTTAACGCAGATATTATGGATATAAAAGCACCTTTGACCATTGATATAGATTGGTTATTTGTATTGTTAATAATTGTGATTACTGTAGTTGTTTTGTTAATGGGTTATTTAATTTTCAAAAAATATTTTTCATCCAGGTTTAGGTCTGAAAGTATAGAAGAAGAATTTTCTAAATTGCCACACGAAGAGGCACTTGATTTGTTGAAAGATTTGGAAGAGAAAAAACTTTGGCAGAATGGTAGAATTAAAGAGTATCATTCAGAAATAACTGCAATTGTTAGAAGATATTTTGAACGTAGATTTGCAATACTCGCATTGGAAATGCCAACATCAGAAATAATAGGAATTCTGAATGAAGTTAGTGATGCAAAAAAAATAATCGAGACGACAGAAAGATTTTTACAAAATGCCGATATGGTTAAATTTGCGAAATTCATGCCTCTGAATGATGTAAATATAGAAATGATGGATCAAGCATATACAATTATTGAGATGACAAAAGAAGACATTTTAATAGAGTCGCCAAAAGAGGAGAACTCGAATGTTTAGTGATATAACATTTGCATATCCTTTTTTTTTATTATTGTTACTACTCATTCCAATTATGATATTCTGGTATTATTGGCGAAGTAAAAAGAAGGTACCGACTTTTTCATTTTCAAATACTAATTATTTTAATGGCAAAAACAAATCGATAAAAGAACGATTATCAGATATTCCTATGTTCTTACGCTTATTGGGTTTGATAGTATTAATTATTGCTCTTGCGAGACCACAGAGTTTTTCAACCGGAGAAAATGTTTTTACTGAAGGAATTGATATTGCGTTAGTCTTAGATATTTCGGGTAGTATGCTTGCCGAAGATTTTAAACCAAATCGTTTAGAAGCCGCAAAAATAATCACCGAAACATTTATTTCGTCTCGAGAATCAGATCAGATCGGATTGGTGATTTTCTCTAGAGATGCTTTTACTCAGTGTCCTCTTACTATTGATTATTCCGTTTTAAAAAATTTGTTACTCGAGGTTAAAAGTGGTTTGATTGAGGACGGAACAGCAATTGGTAATGCAATCGCAAACGGTGTTAATAGACTTAAAGATACAAAATCAAAAAGTAAAGTTATGATTCTGTTAACTGACGGCGTTAATAATGCCGGTGAAGTAGATCCACTTACTGCTGCAGAAATTGCGAAAAAATTTAATATTAGAATCTATACAGTTGGGGTAGGAACAATGGGACAGGCTCCATATCCATTTCAAACTCCATTTGGAGTTAGATATCAAATGGTTCCAGTCGAAATAGATGAAAATGTATTAACAAAAATTGCAACAGCTACTGGTGGAAAATATTTTCGAGCAACCAATAATAAAAGGCTAGAAGCCATTTATGCAGAAATTGATAAATTGGAGAAAACAAAAATTGAAGTAATTTCCTATAGAAGTAAAAAAGAACATTTTTTCCCTTGGTTATCATTAGGTCTATTAATTTTCTTTTTAGAATTAATGATCTCAAATACGGTTTTCAGAAAAATTCCTTAAAAGGTAAAGAGTCAATGTTTCGATTTGGACATCCTGAATATTTAAATCTTTTATTTGCAATACCGGTTATCATATTTCTATATATTCTTTTATTCAGAAATAAGAAAAAGTTAATCAGTCTATTTGTAAACCGAGACTTACAAGAATTGATTATCGGTTCTAAAAGTTTTTATAAGGAAATATTGAAATTTGGTTTGCTTATACTAGCCTTAGCTTTACTTGTTCTAGCTTTAGCAAATCCGCAAGTTGGGTCAAAAATGGAAGAAGTTAAACAAGTTGGAATTGATGTTTATATATTGCTTGATGTTTCTAATAGTATGCTTGCTGAAGATATAAAACCAAATAGATTGGCTAAAGCAAAAAATGAAATATCAACTTTGATTCGAAAACTTCAAGGAGACAGAATCGGCTTAATAATTTTTGCAGGTGAAGCATTTGTGCAATTCCCATTAACAACTGATTACTCAGCTGCAAGTCTTTTCCTTAACACCGTTGATGTAAACTCTATACCACAACAGGGAACAGCAATAGCTTCAGCATTAAAATTGGCAAATAATTCATTTGATTATTCGAATAAAACTAACAAGGTAATTGTTGTTATTACAGATGGTGAAGATCATGAGGGAGATCTTAAAACTGAGATTGCAAATGCGAATGAAAAGAATGTCCTGATTTATACTATTGGAATGGGTTCTCCATCAGGTGCTCCAATCCCGGTACTCGATAATCGGGGTAATCAAGTTGATTATAAGAAGGATAATCAAGGGAATACGGTTCTTACCAAATTAGATGAACAAACTTTGCAAGAAATCGCTACGCAAGGGAAAGGGAAATATTATTTATCATCAAGTTATCAAAATGAGCTGGATCTTATTTACAAAGATCTTGCCGCACTTGAGAAATCGGAATTCGGAACAAAAAAAATCACTGATTATGATGATAAATATTACTATTTTCTTATTATAGCATTATTCCTAATGATTTTAGAGTTTTTTATTTCGGAACGAAAATCAATATTTATAGATAAGTTTTTCAGTAGATATAAAATCAAGAAACAGAAAGATGAATAATTTGTTAAAGGTTTTCATATTAATTATTGTGACTTTTAATTTTGCACAAAGTCAGACCTTAAGAACACTTGTTAATGAAGGTGTTGACTCTTATCAGAAGAATAATTATGAGGATGCCGAGGTTAATTTTCGAAAAGGAATAGAACAAAAAACTGATGAGTTTATACCACATTTCAATTTGGGGGACGCTTACTACAAGCAGGGGAAGTATGATGAGGCAATAAAGTCGTATCAACAATCTATTGCTAAAACTGATGACAAATCATCTAAAGCTAAAGCATTGTACAATATTGGTAATTCACTCATTAAATCCGATAAATTAAAAGAAAGTGTTGAGGCTTACAAAAATTCTTTAAAATTGAATCCATCAGACAAGGAAACTAAGTATAATTTATCTTATGCACTTAAAAAATTAGAACAGCAACAAAACGAACAGAATCAACAGGATAAAAATCAGAATAAAGATCAAAAGGATAAAAACGACAATAAAGATCCAAATAAAAACGATAAGGATAATAAACAGGATAAGGAAAATCAGAAGGATAAAAACAATCAGAATGATCAACAACCGCCAAAAGATCAGGAAGCAAAGCAGGACCAGACTCAACAGAAGCAGCAGGAAAAGATGTCGAAGGAAGAAGCTGAAAGAGTGTTAAATGCTCTAAAAGAAAATGAAAAAGATATTCAAAAGAAGTTAAGAAAAAAAACAGGTGTTCGTGTTAAAACGGATAAGGATTGGTAAAAGAAATTTAATTTATGCTGAGTAAACTTTACATATTATTTTTTTTATTAATTACTGTATTTGGTAAACTAAGTTTTCCGCAAACATTTACGGCTTCGGTTAGCAGCACAAAAGTTGGAAGTGATGAACAGTTTGAAATATCATTTAGCTTTTCAGGTAGCGATATAAATAGTTTAAGTAATTTCCAACCTCCCAATTTTAAAGATTTTGTAATCCTTTCCGGACCAAATCAATCATCAAGTATGCAAATAATTAATGGTGCTGTTTCCGGAAGCCGTACTTTCTCATATTATATACAGGCGCGTTTCGTTGGTAAATTTACTATTCCTTCCGCCTCAATTATCTTTAAAAATGAAACTTTTCGATCTGAACCAATAACTATTGAAGTTCTGAAGGGTTCTGCAAAACCAAAGCAACAGCAAAATGATCAGTCGGTGTCAAATGATGAAATAGCAGAAAATCTATTTATTCGTGCTATTGTTGATAAAAGTACTGTTTATCAAGGAGAACAACTCACAGTCGTTTATAAGCTTTATACACGATTAAATATTTCTTCTCCACAAATTTCCAAGCTTCCATCCTATCAGGGATTTTGGGCTGAAGAATTAGAAACCTCAAATAATATATCTTTTACACGTGAGACAATTGACGGCAAAGTCTTTAATGTCGCAGTCTTAAAACGTGCAGCACTTTTTCCTACACAAAATGGAGATTTGTCTGTAACGCCATTTGAATTAAAAATCCCTGTACAAATCCAATCAAGAAAAAGAAGCAATAATATTTTCGATGATTTTTTTAATGATCCCTTTTTTGGAAGAGCGCAGACTGTAGAGTTTAATGCAAAATCGAATACAGTTAGAGTGAAAGTATTGCCATTACCATATAGTGACGAATCAAGTTTCAAGGGAGCAGTTGGCAATTTTTCGATGAGTGCTGTCTTAGATAAATCTGAGATTAAACAAAATGAACCAGTATCATTAAAAATTAAGATATCCGGAACAGGTAATCTAAAATTAATTGAACAACCTGAAGTAATTATCCCAAATGGTTTTGAGACATATGATCCAAAAATAACGGATGAGGTTAATCGTTCAACTGTTGTATCCGGTAAAAAAGAGTTTGAGTTTTTAATTATCCCCAGATTGTCAGGTAAATTTGAAATCCCCGCTTTTGAGTTTACATACTTCAATCCACAAAAGAAAAGTTATGTAACGGTTAAATCAGAGACTTTCAGAATTAGTGTACTTCCCGGAAGCGGTGAATATGCCGGTGGGGGCGGCACGACAAAGGAAGAGGTTAGAATACTTGATAAAGATATAAGATATATAAAATTTAATGTGAATGATTTTAATCAAAGTTCTAATTTTTGGATTTTTTCTAACTCATTTTATATTGCGATGCTAGCACCATTGTTAATTATTATTGGTTTATTGTTCTGGAAACGTAAGGAAGATAATCTAGCTAATAATTTACAATTGTTTAAAAATGTTCGTGCTCAAAAAATTGCTAAGAAGAGATTGCGCAATGCGGCTAAACTTCTGAAACTTAATAAAGAGAATGAATTTTACGAAGAGATATCAAAAGCATTATTCGGTTATCTTCAAGATAAGTTATCTATTGAGAAATCGAATTTCTCGTTGGAAAAAGCAATTGAGTTGCTATCAAATTATATTAAAGATCCTATGATTTTAAATGAATTAAAAGTTACTGTAAATCAATGTGATTATATAAGATATGCCCCTTCTAGCGAAAAGAATGGTGATCTCATTACAATGTATCAAAAGACCTCAGAGCTAATCATGTCACTCGAAGATAAATTGGAAGGGGTGGTGTAATTTGATCAGAAGATTGTTTTCACTCTTACTGGTTTTCATTCCACTTTTATTATTAGCGAATGATGTGGAACAAAAAATCAAAGATGCCAATGAAATGTATAAAGAAAAGAAATATGAGTCGGCAATAACTATTTATGAAAAATTAATTGATTCAGGTATTATTTCGTCTTCCGTATATTACAATTTAGGTAACAGTTACTTTCGGATCGGAAAATTAGGTTTATCTGTCCTAAATTATGAGAGAGCATTAAAACTTAATCCGCATGATGAAGATATAATTCATAATCTTGAATTTGTTAATTCAAGAATTACTGATAAAGTCGAATCTATCCCACAATTTTTTCTATTCGGCTGGTGGGAGTCACTAATATCAATTTTATCAATTGATGTATTAACTTTTGTAGGTTATGGTTTATATTTAATAGCCATAGTATTTCTGCTGCTTTTTACATTTAACAAATCAGCTAGAGTAAAAAGAAAGATCTTCTTCACTCTTGCACCTATCATAGTAATTATGGTTTTTATAATCATAACTATTATCGGAAAGATGGGTTACGAAGCAGTAAATCAATTTGGTGTTATTATCGATTCTAGAATATCTGTTAAAAATTCACCCGATGAAAAAGGGAGCGATCTATTTATACTTAATGAAGGATTGAAAATTAAAATTGAGGATAATGTTGATAATTGGACGAAAATTAGACTTGCTGATGGTAAAGTGGGCTGGGTTCAAAAATCAAACATAATAAAGATCTGATTAACTGCCCATCTATTGATAATGTTATAATCTTAAATTTACTATTCTTTTAAAAATATTTCTAAAAGATTCTGATTGTTTTGAAGGCTTCAACTTTTTAACTTTGGATAACGGACTAGTACCAATAAAAAAATATTGATTAATTTTTTTAACCAACTCAAAGTTGAAATAAATACAAGCATTTGATTAGATGTAAATGCACAGTACAAGAATTGATTTTAGGAGAATCTATTGACAATTATAAAACTCATATTAATATCATTACATACACTTGTTTGTTCAATTGCAGCATTAGTTTTTATTGTTATAGATCGTAGCCATAAACTCTACTTCAAATTATCTAAAGTTTTTTCCGGTGGAGTATTATTCATTAGTGGCATTAAAGTTACATCTTCCGGAACAGAAAATGTTCCAACAGAAACTCCTTGTGTTTACGTCTCTAATCATTCCAGTATGTTTGATATTCCTGCATTACAGTATACATTCCCAAATCGTGCCGGTATGGTCTTCAAAAAAGAAATTGGCAAAATCCCGGTTTTTGGATGGCAACTAAAATGGGGACCTTATATAATGATTGATAGAGAGAATCCCGAAAAAGCATTAAAAAGTATTGAACGCGCAAAACATACAATGGCGGATCAGAATATTTCAGTACTACTTTTTGCAGAAGGAACAAGAAGTAAAACTGGTGAAGTAATGCCATTTAAAAGGGGTGCATTCTATTTAGCTGCACGGGTACCATTTCCCATTGTTCCTGTTAGTGTTAGTGGTACTGCTAAAATAATGCCGAAAGGTGAAATGAAAATTATCAAAGGTAGTATCCACGTCCATTATGATAAACCAATTTATACTGAAGGGATAAAGTCAAAACCGCAGGAAATAGCATTAATGGAAAATGTCAGAGAAATAATTATTCGTAACAAGAGGGATTGAAAGAAATGTCAGTATCAAAGATTGATGTTAAATATATTGCCGATTTAGCAAAATTAAAATTTGAAGATGATGAAATTGAAAGTTTAACAATACAGTTGAATTCAATACTTTATTATATGAGCAAATTAAATCAAATTGATACCTCGGATATTGAACCATTATCCTATCCGGTTGAGATTGAATCACGAATGAGAGATGACATTTTGACAAATTCTTTACCAAGAAAAGATGCCTTAATAAATGCTCCCGATTCTCCGGATGAGTATTTCAAAGTTCCAAAGGTTATAGGTTAATCAAAATAAACATTCATTGAAAATATGTTAAATGTAATCGGAATAATTCCTGCACGATTCGCCTCGTCTCGATTAATGGGAAAACCACTTGCTGATATTGGGGGTAAACCAATGATTCAGCATACTTACGAAAGCACATCAAAAGCTAAACTCATCAGTAGAGTAATAGTTGCTGTAGATGACCATAGAGTGTATCAAGCCGTTAAGAAATTTGGTGGTGAAGTAATTATGACACCTGCAGACATTGCCACAGGTTCAGATCGTATAGCCTATGTTGCATCTCAACTTAGTACGTCTGATATTATTGTGAATATTCAAGGAGACGAGCCATTTATTAATGGTCAAATGATTGACCAGGCAATTGAACCATTGTTGTTTGATAAATCAATTAACGTATCTACTCTCGCAAAAAAAATTAGTTCTGTCTCGGAATTAAAATCCAATTCGGTAGTTAAAGTAGTTTTTGATTCAAGAAATTTTGCATTATATTTTTCGCGAACTCCAATTCCTTTTGTTCGTGATGCAAACAACTTCCTTGAGCGTTTTCAAAGTGCTGATTTTTATAAACATATTGGTTTATATGTATTCAGAACAAAAACTCTCGACTTTTTTACATCATTGCAACCAACTTATCTTGAACAGATTGAAAAATTAGAACAACTTCGATTACTGGAAAACGGTATCAAAATTAAAATTGTGGAAACAGAATATGAAAGTTTATCAGTTGATACTCCGGATGATTTAGAGAAAGCAAGAAGTTTTTATAAGAAGATGAAGTCGAGTAAATAATGGGAGATTCATTTGTATATCCTAACAGAATCACTTTAGCAAATATTCCAACACCGATTCAGAGAATCCAATACCGTGACAAATCTTTTTTTATAAAAAGAGATGATTTAACCGGACTTGAACTATCTGGGAATAAAGTTAGAAAGTTAGAATTTTTACTGTATCAAGCAAAAAAAGAAAATGCTGATTTAATTTTCACATGCGGTGGGGAACAATCAAATCATGCAAGGGCAACCGTTTATGCAGCCAAAACAATTGGATTAAATACAAAAGTATTTTTATGGGGCAAAGAATCTAAAAGTGGTGATGGAAATTTATTCCTCAATAAATTCCTAAATACAGATATAAAGTACTTGAATAAAGCTGAGTACTTTAATGTAGATTCTTTAATGCGAGAAGATAAATTATTTATGGAAACAACCGGTAAGAAAATTTTTATTATCCCCGAAGGAGGTTCATCTGAAGAAGGGGTATGGGGATACATAAAGGCTTTTTCAGAACTAATCGCGACAGATATAAATGTTAATTCAATATTAACTGCATGTGGTTCAGGTGGAACAACAGCAGGATTACTTTTAGGTTCACATCTATGTGGGAAAAAGAAGAAAATTTTTGCAGTAAATGTGTTGTATAGACCGAAAGTTATACGGGACAGAATTTTAAATCTAGTTGAAAGCACGATAAAGAAATATAATTTAAAGATCAAAATTGATGAGTCCATACTCGAAATCCTGGATGGATATTCAAACGAAGGTTATAAAAATATTGACAGAGAGAAAGTTCACGTAATTAAAGAATTTGCAATGCAAACAGGAATAATTTTTGATCCGGCATACACTGGAAAAGCATTTTATGCATTTCAAGAGAGATTTCTAGAAAATTCCAAAATTTCAAAAACTTTATTTATTCATACAGGTGGACTTTTTGGAATATTTTCTAAACGAAAATTATATTTAGAATGAAATAGGAAATTCTTCATTCAAAATAATCACAAATACCTTTTGTCAAATCAACAAAACAGGCTATTTTTGAATTA
>JAGUXE010000331.1 GCA_020061995.1 Ignavibacteriales bacterium
CCGAGCTGGAACGAAGAAGATTTGTGCTCGAACCGATAAGCGAGATTGCACCCATGGCAGTTCACCCAAGCTTGGGAAAAACTATGATTTCTTTGTTACGACATTGCCGCGACCGAAGTTTAGTTATGAGAACCAATAACACTTTATTGAAATAATTGAAGGATAATCAATTGCTAAATATCCAATCTTTAATTGAAAATTCGGAAATCAGACACATCGCTGTCGAAGGAGTTATCGGAGCAGGGAAAACATGCTTAGCAATCCGTCTTAGCGAGCTTCTTAACGCAAAAGTTGTGCTCGAAAAATTCGAAGAGAATCCTTTTCTCCCCAAATTTTATGAAGAACCGATACACTATGCATTTCAGACGCAAATATTCTTTCTGTTAAGTCGTTTTAAACAACAGCAGGAATTATTCCAAGCCGATTTGTTCCATAGGTTCCTTGTTACAGATTACATTTTCGAGAAAGATAAAATATTCGCATACTTAAATCTCGTCGACGATGAACTTAAGCTTTACGAAAACCTCATCGGCAGCATGGAACATAACATACCTACTCCAGACCTCGTGGTTTACATCCAGTCGAGCGTAGAGAGACTAATGTCAAATATCAAAAAACGGAGCCGTGATATCGAAAAGAATATGTCAGTGGATTACATCCGCGATTTGAACGAAGCGTATAACTACTTCTTCTTTCGTTATAAAGCCGCCCCGCTTTTAATTGTGAACGCTACTGCCATAGATTTTGTCAACGATAAAAATGATTTTGAAGACCTTGTGAAAGAAATATTGCGACCTAACAAAGCTCCCGTTGAATACTACAATCCGATTAAAAAACAAAAAGCATAGATATGATTTGGAGATTAATTTTAATAATATTGTTACTGTATTTCTTGTGGCGGTTCTTAAAAATTTTCTTTAAAATTATGAATCGAAAAAGTGACTTCTTCGACAGTACAAAAGAAAGAAAATATCCGTTTAAGGATATTGAAGAAGCAAAATTCGAAGATATAACTGGCCAAAAGGGGAATGGAGAACCCGAGGGAGAAGAACCCCCTAAAAAGTAATATTCAGAAGTAATAATATTTTATGAACACAAACCAAGAAGTTCCTGCCAATCTCGAACAAGAAATTTACAAACTTAAAAAACACTTAAACGCAGTTATATTAGCACACTACTATCAATTTTCCGAGATACAAGATTTAGCGGATTTTGTTGGGGACAGTCTCGAACTCTCCCGAAAAGCTGCTGCAACTGATGCTAAAGTTATAGTTTTTGCCGGTGTTCACTTTATGGCAGAAACGGCAAAAATATTAAGTCCTCATAAACAAGTGTTACTGCCTGATTTAGAAGCGGGCTGCTCGCTCGCTGAAGGCTGTCCCGCAGATGCGTTTAAACTTTTCAAAGAACAACATCCTGGTCATATCATTATTACATATATCAACTCGAGTGCTGAAGTCAAGGCATTAAGCGACATCATCTGCACATCGAGCAGCGCGGAAAAGATAATTCGACAACTACCTGAGAGCCAACCAATTATATTTGCACCCGATAGAAACTTAGGTAAATATTTGATGAAGAAGACAGGCCGCGATATGGTGTTGTGGCAGGGGTCGTGTATTGTGCATGAGACTTTCAACGAAAGAAAGATATTGGAGTTGAAGACTCAGCATCCCGGTGCAAAACTTATTGCCCATCCCGAATGTGAGGAGTCGCTACTCGCCGAAGCCGACTTCATTGGTTCTACGAGCGGTTTGTTGAAACACGTTTGTGAAAGTAGTGACAAGGAATTTATCGTTGCCACAGAAGTAGGCATTATTCACCAAATGCAGATACATTGTCCTGATAAGTTATTCATTCCTGCCCCTCCAAATGATGCTTCTTGTTCCTGTAATGAATGTCCATACATGAAATTGAACACGATGGAAAAACTATATCTTTGCATAATGAACCGCTCGCCTGAAATAATAATTGATGAAGATTTGCGTCAACGCGCTCTGATTCCAATTCAAAGAATGCTAGAAATGACTGCTTGATTATTAATATTATTTGTCGTAAATATATGATAGATACATAAAAATTATGACTCGGATTGATCAAATAAAAGAAGAAATAGTAAAACGAATAAAAAATAATCTAAAGATAAAGGAGATTATATTTCTTGGTAGTTTTGCTTCTGGTATTCCGAATAAAGATAGCGACTTGGATATGGTTGTTGTATTGGATGAACGTGGGTTCTCAAAGAATTATGAAGAAAGATTAGGTAAACGGCAACGAGTTACGGAATTGATATCTGATTTAAGGTATCAGATTCCTATTGATGTTTTGGTTTTTACTGAGGATGAATGAAAAAAGGCTATAGCATTAAATAGTTCATTTATTCGTGAGATAAATAGGGTGGGGGGTTCACATCCATTGAAAGAAATAACAATTGTGTTGTTCCATTCTCAACAAGCTGTCGAAAAAGCTTTGAAAGAGTTTTAGAAGAGTACGGTACAGATATTCCAAAAACACACAGCTTGATGTTGATCAAAAATCTTTAAAACTTTTAGAAGATATCTATATGGTATCTTATCAACAATTGTCAATTAAATAATAGAATTTCTCGAAAATAAAATTTAACCCGAAAAATACAATTTTCGGGTTTAACCTACTCAATACTCCAATACTCCTTTTCCCCCTCACTCCGTTTTTATCCCATTCATTTGAACGTTCAATTTTTCTTTTGTATATTCTAACGAATTAAATTAAAAGATTAAATAATTGAAAAGATTTGAAAAATTATGACTCGTTATTACATCGAAGAACTCTCAAAATACGTCTGCGAAGAAGTCGAAATTAAAGGTTGGGTTTATAACAAACGGTCGAGCGGTAAAATCAGGTTCATAATTGTGCGCGACGGAACCGGGATTGTTCAATGTATCATGATGAAGAATGCTATTTCTGAAGAGGTCTTTACGAAATTCGATGAACTGACTCAGGAATCTTCGCTAATTGTGGTTGGAAAAGTTCGTAAAGAAAACCGCGCACCCGGCGGATATGAATTAGAGATTAGTGATATAAAAATTGTTAACA
>JAGUXE010000013.1 GCA_020061995.1 Ignavibacteriales bacterium
ATTAAAGAGGAAATAACAGAGTTTAATCTTACTTCCGATCATAAGGCTTTCTGGATTCCGGGAGATTATGATTCACAAGAATATAAATATACTACGTCAAGACTTTCGGAAGTTGATGCACTCAAAGGAAATAATGTAAATGAGATAAGTACAAAATCTATATTTGCACAAAATGGTGTTCAAACACCCCTCATGTTGAAATCGGATGATGGACTTTACATCAACATTCATGAAGCGGCACTTGTTAATTATCCCGCTATGCACCTATTAATTGATCAATCCAAATTCGATTTAACATCCCATCTAGTCCCGGATGTCCTTGGCAATAAAGCTTATCTTCAAGCTCCTGCAAAAACCCCTTGGCGAACAATTATAGTTGCAGATAATGCACCTGATATTCTGATGTCTAAATTAATTCTTAATCTGAATGAACCATCAGTTATAGAGGATGAAAGCTGGATTTATCCGCAAAAGTATATCGGTATTTGGTGGGAAATGCATGTTGGGACAGGCTCATGGAATTATTCAGACACTAACAATGTAAAGCTTTATGAAACTGATTGGAGCAAACTAATTCCCAATGGAAGACATGCTGCAAATACAAAACGTACAAAAGAATATATCGACTTTGCGGCAGAACATGGTTTCAAAGGGGTGTTAGTTGAAGGCTGGAATGTCGGTTGGGAAGATTGGTTTGGTAATTGGAAGGAAGATGTTTTCGATTTTGTAACTCCTTATCCTGATTTTGATGTTGCAGAATTATCAGCTTACGCAAAATCTAAAAACGTAAAATTAATTATGCACCATGAAACATCCGCATCTGCTTCAAACTATGAAAGACGAATGGATGAAGCATATCGCTTCATGAATAAATATGGTTATGATGCCGTTAAAACCGGATATGTCGGACGTATAATTCCACGTGGTGAACATCACGATGGTCAGATGATGATTAATCATTTTGTACATACCGCTAAGACAACAGCTAAATATAAGATTATGATTAATGCACATGAATCCGTTCGTCCGACAGGATTGCATCGTACATATCCAAACTGGGTTGCAAACGAAGCCGCTCGCGGGAATGAATTCAATGCATGGAGCAGTGGTAATCTTCCCGAGCATGAAACTATTCTTCCGTTTACAAGATTGATGGGCGGACCAATGGATTATACTCCCGGAATATTTCAAATAAAACTTGACTACTTTATCCCGGGTAAAAAGGAGCAGGTTCATACTACACTTGCAAAACAACTCGCATTATATGTAACAATGTACAGTCCGCTACAGATGGCTGCCGATTATCCTGAATCATATCAACGATTTCCTGATGCTTTCCAATTTATAAAAGATGTTGATGTTGATTGGGATGATACAAAAGTTCTTCAAGCAGAACCTGGCGATTATATCATCACTGCACGAAAAGCAAAAGGAAAAAGTGAATGGTTTTTGGGGGCGATTACTGATGAGAATAAAAGAGATTTTTCGGTAGCGTTAAATTTTCTTGATAAGAATGTAACATATCTTGCAACAATTTATGCAGATGCAGATAATGCCCATTGGGAGAAAAATCCTATGGCTTATAAAATAAATTCTTATTTAGTAAATGCTGAAACAGTACTTAAACTCAAACTTGCTGAAAGTGGCGGAGCTGCAATTACATTTAAAGTGGCTGAAAAGGAAGATATTTCAAAACATAAAAAATATTAAGCATTTATTGTTTTTATCATCTCGTCAGTTGATACAAAATTAGGGACCTCCATGATTTTATTTAAACATGGAGGTTCTAAAGCTGATATGATGTATTACTCAGATTCTTTCACCCGTCATTGAACTGCTGTAAAAAACTGCTTGAATTTATTCCTAACACACAGCGCAATATTTTCAGAAACCTCCTCCAAAGTTAGTAACCCTGTATTCAGTATAAGATGGTATAACAAAGGATCATCCGCCTTTTTATGGTAGTGCTCTTCAATAAACTTGTTACGTTTACGGTCTTCGGATTTTACAAAATCAATAGCTTCTTGTTTCGAGTTACCATAAAAATCCTGGACATTCTTAATCCGTACTTCGAGAGGGGCTACTAATCTAACATGGAAGCAGTTTTTCAAATATGCTGTCACTAAGTTTGCACCTCGACCAATAATTATACAATTCCCGATAAATGCCAATCTAAGAATTGTTTCTGTTGCTTTATGCTGCAATTTTATTAGTGGCGGATGAATTCCGAAAACTTCATTCATTATTTCTGTAAGAAAAGGTTTTACTTCTTCTCCCATAAACTTTCCAAGTTGATTTGGTAAGTGATGATCTTCGATGACACGATCAATTAAGTTCTTATCAAAGATTCCCCATTCGCTATTCGGATAATTAGACAATGGTTTTAAAATATTCACAAGTTTCTCAGCAATTAAACCGGAACCTGCACCTGCTTCTCGTGATATTGTTATACATGGACCTTGCTGGGAGTGGTGTCTTACATCACTATTTTTTGAGTGGGATTCGATGTAGTGTTTTGCTTTTTCTAATGAACCGCTTTGTTGCATATTGCCTCCAAATATTAGCTTGTGACAAACTACGGGACAAGAAAATTCAGACCAGTTTTAATTTATTCTAACTTACAAATATTTTATTTCAAAAGACAGAGCTGCCATGTTATATCAATTTATAAGTTGTTAAAAAATCGGAGAGGTTATTTTCTACCTGTCCATGATTTCATACTTTGTGGTACACCCATAATTATCATTAACTTCTGAAACCAAGAATCGGGCAACAATCCTCGTAACCGTACATTAAGATTTACAGTTACCGGTCTTTTAGGCGAGTATCTTCCTTTTTTAATTGCAGAGTTTACAATAGCTTTTGCAATCACATCATGGTTTTTCACCAGAGGAACAATTAAACTTCCGGGGAAACCAAGTTTCGCACCTTCAAATAAGCCTTGTTTTATATAGCTTGGATGGATAGTGGAAAATTTAACACCAGCTTTGTTATTGTTTAACGCCTCGTATCGGAGTGACTCGGTTAGTCCCCAAACAGCCCATTTTGTCGCGGTGTAAACGGCTAAACCCGGGACACCAAGAGTACTTGATGCAGATGAAATATTTACGACATGCCCGCTATTTCTATCGTACATCCCTTTTAGGAATGCTCGCGTTGTATAGACAAGTGCAGTCAGATTAATATTAATAGTCTTTTCCCATTCTTCATCACTCTGATCTAAAAGTTCGCCTCCTTTAACATATCCGGCATTATTTATTAAAATGTCGACTTGCCCCATTTCTTTTAAAGCAATATCAGCAAGTTCATAAACTCTCTTTTTATCAGTAACATCACAAATATGAGTAAAAAGTTCACCCGATTTTTCTAGCTCGGTTCTAGCAGAAGAAAGTGCATTTTCATTTAAGTCCCAGATTGTAACAGTTGCTCCTTCGTTAAGGAGTCGTTTAGCGGTTGCTAATCCTATTCCCATTGCGCCGCCTGTTATAACTACTTTTTTACCTTTTAATGATTTCATACTTTTATCCTCCCCTTTAAAATAATAAAGATGGTTTACAGCGAGTTTAGAACAATCACATTGCAACGGCGCATTATTTTTAGTTAATGCGCCGTTAGAATTTTCTTTTGGATTAATATCCATCACTCTTAATATCTTTTTCGAATACTTCACCGTATTTGGCAGCTTTATCTTTAAGTTCAGATGCTTTCCCTATAAGAACAAATTGCAGATTATTTTTTGGAAAGTATTTCGCGATTACTTCTTTTACTTTTTCAGTAGTTAGCTGATCAACATTATTTTCGAATGAATTTACATAGTTCTCGTTGTATCCATAAACGGACATCTCTGAAAGGAATGAGGCGAGATAAGAGTTAGTTTCGAAACGAGAAGGGAATTGTCCCTTTATATAATTCTTAGCTGATTGAAGAGTCTTTTCATCAACTCCCTTTGTATGAAGACGATCGATAACCTTCAAGGCTAAATCAATTGCTTCGAATGTAGTTTCGGTTTGAGTGAAACTTGAAATAATGAATAAACCGGATTTTGAATAACTTCTGAATGCACTGCTAGCCCCATAAGTTAATCCCGAATTAACACGAAGTTCGTCGTTTAACCATGAGGTAAATCTACCGCCGAGTATAGTATTTACAACTTGAATTGCTGTATAATCGGGATGGTTCATCGGAACGCCTTTCGCTCCAATATAAAACATCGTTTCGTTAGCATCTTCTTTGTTAATCAGAAGCACTCTGCTATTATTTAATTCAGCATCTCTTAAATCAACTTTTACAGAGGTTGAAGTCGAAGTCCATTCCTTGAATAAAGAAGTAATTTTATTCTTCATTTCTGCAGACTTAAAATCGCCGGAGATTGCAATTACTGTATTTGAAGGCGTATAAAAATTAAGATAAAAATCTTTTATTTCTGTGTCAGATATTTTCTCGATAGTTGATGCGGAACCTAATACGGGATTTCCATAAGGTGCATTGCCATATACAAACTTACTAAAATAGTAACCAATTACTGACTTAGGTTGTTCTTTATATTGACTCAATTCAGCGATCAATCTTTGTTTCCTTTTCTCAATTTCTTCCTTCGGAAAAATTGGGGAGTTAAGAACTTCTTTTAATATTGGAAGGACTGAGTTAAGTTTATCTTTCATTACAGTAAAACGAATAGTTGAAAATTCTAATCCGCCTCTTACTTCAATGCTGCTTCCGATTTGTTCAAAAGATTCTTCAATTACCGATTTAGAGAAAGACTTTGTTCCGAATAATACCGATTCATTAGTAAGAAACGCTAAACCGCTCAAACTTCCATCATTGACAGATCCGGCTTTAATCAACGTTGATACAGTTATAAGCGGCACCTTGCTATTTTCAAGTAAATAAAGAGTAATTCCATTCGGTAATGAAACTTTTTCATAATTAGGGAATGAAAAGGATTTCTGCTGTGCATTAACATTTAAAGCAACTAGAGAAAACAGTATTACAAATAACGATTTAAGTGATTTCATTATCGTCCCTCCTCAACAGATGAAAGAATGCCTACAGTTCTGTTCGATTTCACTAAATATTTTTTTGCTGCATCCTGAATATTAACAATGCTTACTTTTTGATAATCTTCTGCAGAAGAAAAGACTTTCCTATGATCTCCAAAAAATAGTTCGCCAATCCCGGTATTGTGAGAACGTCCGTCCAGCATTTCAATGGATTTGTAAATTGACATTAATTTTTGATTCTTCACTTTATCAAGTTCTTTTTCAGTTATTCCATCTTTGATAATTTTTTCAATTTCATCATAAATAGCATTTTCAAGTGTGGAGGCTGCAACACCATCACTGCAGATTCCATATATTGTAAAGAGGGAAGGATCAAAAGAATAAGAAAAATAAGCTGATATATCTATTGCAAGCTGTTTCTCGTCAACTAATGCTTTGTACAATCTCGAGGTATTTCCTTCACTTAAAATTGCACTTAATAGAACAAGAGAATAATAATCAGATGATTTTGCATCAACGGCATGATAGGAAATCATTATGTTTGAAGCACTAACATCTTTCTGTGCAAAAACTCTTTTCTCACCAATTTGCGGAGGTTCAACTGTATGAATACTTCTTGGTTTTGGACCAGACGGAATAGGAGCAAAATATTTTGTAGCAAGATTTTTTACATCGGCAAAACTTATTGCACCGCTTACAACAACCACGCAATTATTTGGTGCGTAATAAGTCTTAAAATAATTTTGAAGATCTTGTTTAGACCAATTTTTAATATCTGACTCATATCCAATTACAGGCCATCTATAAGGATGTGCTATAAAAGCTGCCCCTTCAACTTGCTCAGCCAGAAAAGAGTAATTACTATTTTCTAACCACGTACTTCTTTCGGAAAGTACAACTCCTCTTTCACTCTCAATCATTTTATCGTCGAAGTTTAAATCTTTTATTCTATCTGCTTCAAGATCAAATATTACTTCTGCAGATGATGCGGGAAACCAGTTTGTATAAACCGTTACATCATTTGATGTATAAGCATTATTCGAACCGCCGGCAGCTTCCATTGTTTGATCAAACATTTTGGGTCCATATTTCTTTGCGCCGTTAAACATCATGTGTTCAAAGAAATGTGATAACCCGGTAATACCCGGATATTCATTTCTTGAACCAACTTTGTAAAATAAATACATGTTTGCGTTTGGGATTGAAAAATCCTCAATCACAAAAATCTTCATTCCATTTTCAAGCGTGAATGATTTTATTTCATCAGTTTTTGTCTCAGCATTTATAACTGACGAATAAATGATAATTGATATAAGTAAGAAAAAAAACTTTCTCATCTTTCTCCTTTAGAATTTTATTAGTATTCGGATTCCACCGCCAAAAATACAAAAGAAAATGAATAATCGTTTCCTTTTATCACGTCACAAAACCGATGAAAAAATTGTATAGTGTAGTGGTTAACTAATTTCAAGGGTGAATTGACTACTCGTAGCTCATGGTACGAAGATTATTAAACCTCCGAGGTTACAATGAATGTTTTTACAAGAATATTCATGATTTTTAACCAACACACAAAAATCAGGATATATCGTTTGCACAAACCTCGGAGGTTTTCTAGTCGCTTGCAAAGGCGGGTTAGTAACTTCAAAATCAAAAAGAATTTAACAGTTAATTCGGTTGGCAGTTTACTATTTTTGCAGAATGAATCGTTTGATCTTTTAGAACATCATACTTAATAAAAACAAGGAGAAATATGTCAACAAAAACAGCTTACGTAAAACAAATTAACGGAATAACTTTTGCCGGTAAATCGGATTCTAATCACTGGATTACAATGGATGGACCGGAAGATTTCGGTGGGAGCAATGCTGGAACAAGACCCAAGGAATTATTACTTATTGGTTTGGGTGGATGTACCGCAAGCGATGTTGTTGTTATTCTAAAAAAGAAAAAAGTATTATTCGACAATTTTGAAATTAAGATTACTTCTGATGTTGCCGATGAGCATCCGCAGGTCTTCACAAAAATTCATGTGGAATATATTTTCACCGGTAAAAATCTTCCCGTAAAAGATATTGAAAGAGCAATCGATTTATCACAAACAAAATATTGTTCAGTTACAAAAATGCTTGAGAAAGCTGCTGAGATTACTCATTCTTATCAGATTATAGAATCTTAGAATGTTTAGTTTAAAAGAGAATGTTAATAACTCAGGTTACGCAAATTATTAAACCTCCGAGGTTTCAATGAATGTTTATACGAGGATATTCTTGATTTTTAGCTAATAAACGAGTTTAGGGATACATCGTTTACTAAAAGCTCGGAGGTTTTCCACTCACTCGTGTAAGGTGCGTTAATAATATTTGAAGTTATGATTTTTCATTCTTAAAGAAAGCCGCCGGTATTTGAACCGCAACAACTTTACCCTTTGCAGTTATGTTCTCGCCGGCAAATACGGAGATTTCAGTTGTTACTTTTCTCCCTTTGATTTCCAATATTGTTCCCTTAAGCAGAAGTTCAATACCAAGCGGTGTGGGTTTAAGATAATCAACTTGCAGGGATGCAGTAACGAATCTCAAGGCAGGGTCAGTACCGGGAATTCTTTCTTCTGAACGATAAACTGCAAGTGCGGCACTCCCTGTTCCGTGACAATCAATTAAAGATGCAATTAATCCTCCATAAACAAAACCGGGAATTGCAATGTGATATGGTTGAGGAGTGAAGTGGGAAATTGTTTCATCACCATCCCAATAGCTTTTTATTTGATGACCATGTGTATTAGATCTACCACATCCGTAACAGTGGCTTAACTCTTCGGGATAAAAATCCTGTACTGCAATTTTTTCCATCCAATTACTCCCAAACTTATTTTTTTATTATTGAATAATTATAAAGACTGATACAATTGGAAACATTCTAAGCAAGAAGTTTCAACAATTTATATCAATTTCATTTTGGTAGCGGTTTTTTCCCAATCACAGCAATATGTGATGTAGTGGGTTTATTTTTAATTTCCTTAATCAGCATCAGATTTGATTTTTCAACAAGTCCGGTAATTCCATTTCCTTTTAGAAAATTTTTATAATTATTGTAATGTTTCTTGCCGGCAGCAAACTCAACCACTTCATTCAACACCCGCCAAAAACCGCTTTGCGATGAACTGCTATAATCAACAATAATTATTTTTTCAGCAAAGTCAGATATTGTTTTTAAAATTTCTATTCGTTTCTCTTCGTCAATTTCATGAATCACATAGGAGAGTATCGCGACATCAAAATATCGTGAATTGTTTTTCAAGAAACTCATTATGTCAGAATGATAAAAAACAATTTCATTAGATTGACTATTCTGTTTTTTTATAGCGGTTTCAATATTTCGTTTGGAAGGGTCTACACCGTTGTATAAAGAATATTTACCACTTAGTTTAACAGATAGTCTTCCGGTACCACAACCGACATCAAGGATTGTCGCTTTATCCTTGATGAGCGATTTAACTATTCGATATGAAGTATCTTGATTTGGGGCAATAATATTATCATAGAACCAACCGTCATACCAATGATTAATGTTAACGATTTTTTTCTCCATCTTAAAAACCTAATGAATATAATAGTATTCCAAAAGCTAATCCAAAGATAACATTAAAGATTTTTATCTTTAAAGAATCTTTTACTGAGAATGAAAGCATTGGAAGCATTCCATGACCATCCTGAACAATTGAACTCGTAAAAAGAATTGAAAAAGGTATCAATCCTTTGGCAAATAGCATTACAAAAATGAGATGCGGTCCTGATTCGGGGATTATACCAATTAAAGCAGCAGCGATTAAAATTAAGAAAGTATATTCTGAAGTAACATTTTTTAGGTCAACAAAACCAAGTCCGATTTCAACAATTAATAATGCACCGAACGTCCACAAAAATATTTTAAGCATGTGACCTTTAATAATATGACTCCAGATGTGATCCTTGAAATAATGTTGATAACCTTCTTCATTGGGGTGAAATAATTTAAACTCACAATCTTTACAAGTTTGGATATTAAATTTTTTCACTAGAAAATCGGTAAGATAACCAATGATTATTCCGAGGATAAAAAGAATACCAAACATCAACAATGCAGTATCAGGAAACATGGCAAGCATTATAAACTGTTCATCACCTGCAGTTGCAAACATTAAGCCGGTAAGTGCACCGAAGCTTATCATCCCATGCATGTAGAGTGAAACACCGGCAAATGAGCCAAGACAACCAGGAGCTGCACCAAGTATTGAAGCCACAAAATATTGTTTCCACTTCCTGCCGGTTTGTAAAATCGCTTCTAATTTCCCCTTAGTTCTAACATTGATGAAGTCCACTAAAATCATCATTAGTAATACAAAAAGAGTAACCTTAACGGATTCCTTTAATACATTGACAAAAATTTCCATTAGAATATTTTTTCCTATATCAAATTCTACTAAGGGGATTGTGAATAAATCTTTTAATCGTTATGGTGATGATGATTATGATGATGTTTACAAGCATCATAACCTGTTAATTTACCTTCCAGATAAAGATTAAGAGCATCTTTATATAACAATCCGGGAGCAGTGATAACACTAATTCCAAAATCTAAAAAATTGGAAATTGCTTTTTGCCCCATTCCACCGGCAATTATAGAAGTTACGTTAAATTGCTTTATATAACCTGGAAGTTGACAGACTCCTTTATGTTCACCGGCTAACGGATTAAAGTAAGTTTCATTGCTCAATATTTTGTTTTCTTGATCAATTTCACAAACATTAAATTTTGAACATTTGCCAAAATGCTCTGCAACTCTCTCTTCATTATCAATTTCTTCAATAGCAATTGCTACACGCTGATTCATATTATCCTCAATTTTATATATAAATATTTTAATTTGTTTTCCACTTTATGACTTCTAAAGTTTTCTTCCTTTTACTTTCATCGGGTCACCGGAATAATCTAATGCTTTCCAATCCATTCTTCCTTCTTTGCTATGACATGAGTTACATTTTAATGAATTCTGTTTTGGTGCAACCATGTGATTAATGGGCCAATACATTTCAGTTTCCACAAAATCATAACTGCCTGAATATTCTAAATTCACTTCTTTCATACCGATTTGAGAAGCTAGATTCCAATCGTATTTTTGCCAATATCCCCCTTCTCCAAAAAGTCTCGGGATAATTAGATAATTTTTTTTTGAATCATAAATCTGTTTCCCTCGCATAACCTTAAAAGGATATATTTTTGCTTTTGGATCTTTAATGTCGCTATTGAGGTCGTTTAATTTTACAATTTGTGAAGGCTCAATCTTGTCACCCAACGAATAATATTTTGCACTTCCGTTGTACCAGTAATATGTTGGAATTACCTTATTTGCCCACCTAAATTCGCCTTTCATTTTGTTGTAAGTTTCATTTCCGGCTTCATCTTTTGTTGAAGGTTTATCTTCTCCGGCTTTTGACCAATCCCACCAAACTTTTGTCGGTTCTGTCTTTGCAAATTCAGGAATATGACATGTTTCGCAAGCAACAGCGTTCAGATGTTTATTAATAGTTCTGTTTTTATGAATTTCATTTTTATGACAGTCAGTGCAGTGAATATGATTTTGGTTAGCAGCCATTGAGCCATGACTTGCCCCCATTATTTTATGTTCATTGGTTTTATGACACTTAATACAATGGTAGCCGAGTTTTCCCATATGAACATCGGTCTCCGTTTTAGGGTTATATAAACTATTGTCCATATCACCATGTTTTACTCCGGTACCACCTCCACCGTCAAAATGACAGATGCCACAATTATTACGGGTTGATTTTCCGACACTTTGTGCAGCTATCAATAGGTCTACATTTTTGTCCGGCATTCCTGCTCCGGTCGGAGTTTTTTTGTAAGTACCCGATTGATCGTGACAAACTAAACAATCAACATTTTCTTCATTACTAAAATCAAATGAGGAATCTTTCCAACCATATCCAACATGGCAACTAGTGCAACGTGGATAATTAGAGGGAACAGCTAGGCAGAAGTTATTGATAATATTTTTTTTGCCGAACTGTTTAGTCCCTTTTCCTGACTCATCAAATTTTTCATCTAACCATGTCCAATGATTAGTTTTCATTACTTCTTTAGCCGCCGATTCATGGCAGGTTAAACATGTTTTTGTAACATCTTGTGGTGTAGAAAATTGTTCTTCCATGAATTCCTTGTGCGATTGCCCCAATACCACGAGGCCAAAAAGAAAAAATGCGACCAATAATTTGTTTATCATCTGATTCTCCTAAATAGTGTTCAATTAATCTGTCTGTTGAATTGCTGATTACTAAAGTTATCTGTTTTTGTAAAATATTTTTTGCCGTTAAAGTCAACTTCCTGAATGATTTTATTATCAATCATGTTTTTCAGAGCCACTTTATCGGCTTCTCCACGTACGAAATCTTTTACTCCTTTTTTATCAACCGGATGAATTGCCAATAAACCCAGCAACTCATTTTCAAAATCATCGGTTGAGTAAAACTCCTCATTTTCAGAACAGCAGAGCAAGACTGAATTAGTAACTTTCTTCTTGATAATTTCTGACAATTTAGTTAAAGTTTCTGCAGACGGACTTACTGCATAAGCCTCAGCCGAAGGATATCTTGGAGTCATAAAGTAGGCTACAGTAGGATTTAGCGAGTTAAGAAATTTGGATAATTGTTCAATTTCATCCGGGGAATCATTGTAACTTTTAATAAGTGTTGTTTCCGTACTAATAATCCCTTTAAAATTTCTAGTAAATTCTTTGATCCCTTCGAGTACATGATCGTATTTTAATCTTTGATTGGGGCGATTTAACTTAAGCCAAGTCTCTTCATTTACTGTATCGATTTTGAGCGAGACATAATCTGCAAACATTAAGTTTTGTTGTATATTTTCATTCCATAGATGAGCCGAATTTGTGTAAACCGCAATCTTATATCCAAATTCGCGAAGAAGCTCAATTTCTTTTGCAAGATTTGAATCTAAAGTTGGTTCACCACTTCCACTGAAAATTATATATTCGATTTTTTTACCGTTTTTCTTTAGCTCCTCTAATTTGTTTTTGACCGATAAATGAAGTTCATAAGGAGAGAGACAATTATTTGTACAGATTGAGCAGTAATTTGTTTTTCCGATAGGACAATAAATGCAGTCGTATGAACAGACCCCCGCTTTTATATTGTTCACTCCTATAACATAACCTAATCTTCTTGAAGGTACGGGTCCAAAAACGACCTTAAATTTAAGACCCTTGTTGGAGAGTATGCTTCTTTCTAATTTTATACAAATTGAATCAACTCGTGTTTTGAGCCAAGATTTAATTTCATTTTCCATGATAGTTGAGTCCTTGTAACATTTTTAAATTACTTCATACACTTCTACAATCATTCCAAAATAAAACTTGAATAATTGAACAGTTTTAAGCGATTTTCAAAAACAAAATTGCGTAATTGCAAGCTCGGATGCACAAGAATTGCATTAGTGCATTGAACGGGACAAATTTGCAATAGTAACGATGGGGGTGTTTAATTATAGAATTGCATAGCTTATTCTTAATGGATATTAAGTAGTTGCAATTACCGAAGGTAGGATTGCCCTTATAGGAAAAGATATTTAATTTCAGTAAAAATTCTACTCTGTCGAATAAATTCTATACTATCATGTGAAGATTTTTATTTCATTAAAATCATTTTCCCTGATAAAGAACGATTCTCAAATCTTAAATTATAAAAGTAAATCCCTGAGGCAAACTGTTTTGCATCAAAAAGGATTTTGTGCGTACCTGCAACTCTTTCTTCATTTAATAAGCTCGCTATTTTTTCTCCCAAGACATTATAAATGTTCAACTCAACTTTTCCCTTAATAGGAATTGTGAATTGAATTGTTGTACTTGGATTAAACGGGTTCGGGTAGTTTTGAAAAAGCTTAAAACTTTCCGGAACCAATTCATTTTCAACTCTATTGATTATTAAATATTTATTTGAGACAAAAGTAAACTCATCTTGAGCTGTGATTGGTCTCTTTGTAAATAGATAATTTGTATCTCCCGCAGCCGGATAAATTCTTTGTCCGGTTGGAGGCGTGCTTGTAATCTGTCCATGTGTGTTAAACTGATTTATCTGATAAGGCGGGGGTGTAAGAAAGATAATCTCTTCTCCAACATCCCATTTATTATTACGAGTAGCCGTTGCCTCTTTAATTAACATATTCAACTTTTGATTGTCAATGATATTCATTGCGTAAAATGGGGTTATAATTGTTCTTTGTCCGTTTGTTCCTATAGCCGTATCTAAAGGCGTAGCATAAGTCCCGTTGGAGAGTGTGTCTGTGTTTCCCCAAATCAAAGCTACATCAATGGGGGCAATTAATTTTTGTCCGGCTGTCGGTAATCCGTAATTGAAAATCAAATTTGTTCCTGAATTATTAACAAAGTAAGAATTTGATTCATTAAGCTCTAATTTGAAAACCGGAAGAAATTCAATTGCGATTCCATCAAATGAATCGGTTTTATAAAATACGTTTAACCCTTTATCGATTGGGTAATTTGTGATTTTAACGGTTGATGTGGTTTGATCTGTTATAGTGGCGAGGACTGTATCACCGTTACCTGGAATAGTATAATTTATTTTGTAAGTATGACCATTTACAATTGAAGAATCAACAACATGAACTAAAATTTTTGAAGTTGTTCTTCCTTGAGTATGATTATATGACGCAGGATTAATAGCTCCTTGCGGGATTTCGGGTTTAATCAACTTCCCAATTATTTCATAATCTTTCTCATATTGTCCCCAACTTGACCAAACAACTAAAAGTTCTTCGGATGATTTAGCAATAAATGAGGGTTCCCATTGATATGAATCGGTATAATCATTTACCTGAGTTTCGAACGAATATTTTTTATTAGATTCATCAAATAATGAAGTATAAATACCTTCACGACTTCCATCTTGAAGCCAACTTGACCAGACTATCGCTATTTTATTTCCCTCGATTTTTCTGACTTTAGGAAGCCATTGATATTTTGAAGTAGTAGAGTTAACTAATGTTTCGTCCCAAATTTTATTCCCATTTGAATCAAATCTTTGGAAATAAATGCCACCATCTGAATTATCTTGTTTCCAACTGCACCAAACGATAACAAAAGAGTTGTCACTAAATGTTTCAACATCACCAAACCATTGATAATCATTTGTGTATGTGTTAATCTGAATTTGTTCTTTAACTATACTTCCTGTTGCGCTGAAGATTATCCCAAAAATACCATAACCAGATGGAGTAGCTGAATCTTCATTCCATGATTCCCAAATAATTATGAAATTTCCGTTCGGAAAATATTTCACTGAAGGACGTGCCTGGCTGTATGCTGTTGTCGTGTTGGCTCTGAATTCATCGCCGTTTTTTGTTCCGTTTGAATTGTATCTTTGCACATAAATTCCTTTATCGCTTCCATCCTGAAACCATGATTCCCATACAATTATAAAATCACCGTTTTCATTGATAGCCACTTCGGGATTTGTTTGTGAATGAAGCATTGTGGTATTAACTAAAAATTCATCTCCAACGGGAAGATTGTTTTTAAAAAGCCTCGCTTTAATATCATAAATAGACTGAGCATCAGTTAAAGAAGCCCATGCTACTATAAAATCTCCGTTTGGGTTCATTGCTATTGCCGGACGTTCTTGATTTTTAGTTGAAATAGAATTTACAATCGTTTCAGTTCCGACCTTTTGGTTGTTATTATCAAATCGCTGAAAATAAATATCACCTTCAGAATTAGAAGCAACCTGGTTATACGATTGCCAAACGACTAAGTAATTTCCAACGGCGTCGCGTTCTATTTGTGGATCTCGTTGAGTGGAGTCTAAGTAAGTATTTACTAAAAATTCACTTTGCGAAAAACTAATTGTTGAAACTGTGATAATTAGGAGTAATAATTTTTTCATCTCTTCACCTACTTCATTTGGAAATCTAATAGAGGAAAATTCGAAGCACCTGCAACTTCATAGTGCCACCATTCAGCTTCGTAAATTATGAAGCCTGCAACTTGCAACATAATATTCTTAAGCAATGCTCTATTTGCAATTACATTTGCAGGAAGCTCGCTGTAACTGTGTGCAGCTTTATTGCTGAAATCATCAAACAGAGTCGGCATTTGAAGTTCATTTCCGGTTGCAAGATCAACAAGTGTTAAATCTACTGCTCCTCCTCTATTATGTTTTGAACCTGAATTGGGGTCAGCGATATAAACCGGGTTAGGGTAAATTGCAAAAAGCAAATATTGTACTGCCCTTGGACGATATCCATCCCATATTTTAATCCCTATTCCTTGCGGATATGAGACTCCATTGTGTGAACGAATATTTCGTAAAGTATCTTGTGCTAGTTTCAGTTGATTTACTGCTTTTCGTAAGAGGAGACATTCATTGGTTGTATAAAACTTTGGCAGTGTGATATCACCGGTAGGAAGATTTCGAAATTTATGCCCCGCAGTGTTATACTTTAAATCAATAACAATATCGTGGATTAATTCCTTCGGATTTACTAATTCATTATCTGATGACTGGCATAATAAAAACTGCGGCATTAATGTGAGCAGTATTAAAACAATTTTCTTCATTATAAAACCCCTTAAAATTCCTGTTTGAAAATCGATATTGAAACTTAAGGAAATAGGATTGATTAATAAAAATTAATATCAATTACTTATTGAAATTCAAATGAGGTCTTATTCTGAAAACAAAAAAAAATCCCGAAGTCATTTAATAACTTCGGGATAAAACTCTTGCAAATAATTAGTTATTATTTCTTTTCGCCGCAAGCAGCTTTTTCTTCGTCAGAGCATGATTTGCTTTCGCTGCATGAAGATTTTGTTGTTGCTTTTTTAGCTTTTTTTGCTTCTTCTTTCTTCACTTCAGTTTTTGCTTTATCAGCTTTCTTCTCTTGTGACTGAGCACTTACGGAAAAGGATAATCCTAATGCAAGAATCATCGCTACAATTGTTAATTTCATTCGACCTCCTTTGATTTGGTTATGTAATACAATGCAAAGATATAAAAAAAGTTTAAAGTTACAAATGTCAATAGTTGTTATTTTAAAAATATTTTTCATTTAGGCCCCTGAAGTATTTGGGTATTGTCAGTTATTCCTCAATTGTTGTATCTACTCTATTATTTATTCATATTTGCAACATTCAAAAATGATTTATTCAAGGGAATATGACTCTTTTATTAACTTATTTATTTCTGGCTCTGATTATCTCTTTCATTTGTTCTATAGCTGAGGCTGTGCTCCTTTCAACTCCATTATCTTATTTAAGAGGAAGAGAAGAAAAGGGAGTTAAATCAGCCCCAAAATTTATTAATCTCAAATTAAACATTGACAAATCATTATCAGCAATCTTAACGCTAAACACTATTGCTCATACAGTAGGTGCAGCCGGGGTAGGATCTGAAGCAACCAAATTATTTGGAGAAGCTTATTTTGGGTTAATCTCTGCAATTTTAACAATTTTGATACTTGTATTAACCGAGATAATACCTAAAACGATAGGCGCAAGATATTGGAAAGTATTATCATCATTAACTGTTTATATTATTAATTTTATGATAATCATTACTTATCCTCTTGTCATAATGTCTGTCTACATTACAAAACGAATTTCCGGGAAAAAAGTTGAGAAATCAACAAGTATA
>JAGUXE010000299.1 GCA_020061995.1 Ignavibacteriales bacterium
ATAATCCCTTGCCCCCATTAATTTAAAAGAAGTTAATGCAACCTTTTCCACTTTCTCTCTTATCTCATTTGAAAGTTCAGCAGGACAAATAGGGATTGTTTTATGATATGCTTCATGCATGGGGTCCCATTTTGCTTGATAACTTACAATATTAGCTAAATGTTCCGGCATTCTACTGAAATCAATTTCACTGATTGGCAGAACTTCGGGGTCTTCATCCCCTACTATTGCAACATTAAGTTCACGCCCTTCGATATATTCTTCAACCAGTGCGGGTTGTTTATATTGAGTGATAACATGATCTATTCTTTCCTTAAGAGCAGAATAGCTTTTTACAACCGAGGCATTTTCTATACCGACACTTGCATCTTCATAAGCCGGCTTTACAATTAATGGGTAATGAAGTTTATGGCGATAAGTTTCTGCTAATTTCTTAAAAAGAACAAACTTGGCAGTTTTAATTCCTTGTGATGATAAGATTCGCTTCGTCAATACTTTACTTTGACAATTAGCCAATCCCATTGGGGAAGCCCCCGTATAAGGGATTCCAAGAATTTCATAAATACCCGCAATGTTCATTTCCAATTTTGCATCACTTTTGAAAATTTCCACAAAATTAAAGATTACATCAGGTTTTTCCCGTTCCAGGTTATCAATCAAAAGTTTGAAATTATCCACAATATTAAGTGAATAAGCATCATATCCTTCTTCATTCAAACGGGAAACCAGATCCTCATACTCATCTATTGGGGTTGTATTATCTACTTCGAAGTAAGGGACAAAATTAAGATTGCTATCTTTGAGGTTGACTTTGTATGCATATAACTCGGGATAAGCCTCATTATAGATAACAGCTACTTTTAACTTAGGATTCATAGAAAAAATAATCGGTTATTTCAAAAAAACTTTTCTAATTATTTCATTCTGATAAATAAATTTACGAGATTCGAGTGTCAATCAAAAATCTACTTTAGAAAAAATGAGTTTTTATCCACAACCTTATAAATATCAATGCGGTCCGTTTGCGTTGAAATATGCACTAGTCATGCTTGGTCAATTTCAACATGAACGTGAAATCGGGAAACGTGCCGGCAGCAATTGGTGGTACGGCACAGATGAAATCGGTTTAGCAAAAGCTGCCCGCTCTTATAAATGTTCAATGAAATATATTAAACGAGAAGAACCGAAAGAAGCCGTTGCCGCCTTGTCAAATCAACTTAAACAAGGATATCCATGTATTCTTAGCGTTGATAATTGGGAACATTGGTTCACAGTTATTAATGTTCAGCAAAATAAATTTATTGTTGTTGATAGTGGATTAGATAAAGTAATTATAATTTATTCAGTAAAGCAACTATTAAAACGATGGATTTATACTGATGAAGAATCCGGTGATATTAGTTTTGACTGTTATGCATTAATCCCAAAATACAAACCTAAAACCAAAGCAAGTTTTACTCTTGAAAAAGCAAGAAAAGTAATGCATACGAGGAATAAAAACCTTGCGGAAAAATGGGATACATATTTTAATGATTTAATAAACATTTGCCGTCCGCAAGCTCCCAATTCAAAAAAGATAATTTCTTTCAATGAATTTTTGCGACGCTATGAAAAATTAATTGTAAAGGAAGTAGCAAACTGGCACGGAACTCCATCCTACAATGAATTAAAAAAAGTACTTAGTAATCTTAAGTTCATTGCTGAAGTTTATGATCTTGTCATATATTCTGAAGATCAGAAAAAAGCATTAATCGACTTATCAGCACTTTTAATGATGTATTCATGCGGTAAATATGGGATGGATCCGATTTATTAATGAAGGGAATAAATATGAAAAGATATTCAAAACTATTAAGACGTGATTCCACTGCTCTATTAATCATAGATATTCAGGAAAGAATTCTTGGTGTAATGAGAAATCATGAGGAATTAATTAACAATGCAATCAAACTGATTGAAGGATGTAAAGTTCTAAATATTCCTATATATGTAACCGAACAATACCCAAAAGGTTTAGGAAAAACTGCTTCACTTTTGGAGCCTTATTTGACTGAAATAACTCCAATTGAGAAATCGACATTCAGTTGTTGTGGTGCTGAAGGTTTGTTTGACAGTTTTAAGAATAGCGAAAAGAAGCAAATTGTAATTTCAGGAATTGAGTCCCATGTATGCGTCCAACAGACGGCACTGGATTTAATTGAAAACGGTTTTAGCGTTACACTCGCAGCAGATGCAGTTTCATCAAGAAAAGAAGTTGATTATAATATTGCACTTTCAAGAATGAGACAGAAAGGAATAGATATATCAACTACTGAAGCAATTCTGTTTGAATTATTGGAGTTCAGCGGAACTGAAGAATTCAAACGGGTATCCAAACTGATTAAGTAATTTTGTTAAACTTATTCTTTTGCCTTTTTATCGCGCTGTGCAGCTTTTTCTTCAAGTCGTTTTAAAGCATCGATTCTATCATTCAGCATATTCAGTTTGCGATCTACTTCATCAATATAATCATTGAATTTATTTTCGGCTTCAAGTTTATCATAGTAACCGCGTTGATCGAAGTAGCTTTTAAACAACCAGTTTCTTTTTAGTGCTTCCATATTTTCAGAAAAGCGTGATGCTCCAACAGATGCTTCTTCTGATATCATGATTAAGTTCGCTAATATTTGAGCAGCAGAAGAATCGTAGTTACTCTTATCGGAAATCAATTTGCCGAGTAATCCTTTTCCCTCTTGTACATTATTCAAAATTCCATCAATATTAACTATAACTTGATCAACATTCGCTACTACAGATTCCACACCACCACTCAAAGAATTTACAACACTTGCAAGGGTATCCAGATTTGAAGTTATTGTTGAAAGACTTCTTTCTGCAGTATTTATCAACCTGTTAGTGTTTTTATAAAGGTCATCGCTATTAATCATTTTACCGACAGAGCCTTCACCCTGGTTTACTTTTTCAACAATTTCTGAGAGACTCTTAGTTAATGACTTTGTGTAGGATAACATTTCTTGAGTTTCCATAATTATTGCACTGAATCCAAGCGGATCAACACCGATTATCAAACCTCCGTCTTTAACTTGAGGAGCAGATGAAGAACCGACTGATAAAACAATAACTTTATTTCCTACTAAACCCTCAGTTTCAATGTTTGCACGAGTATCTGATTTAATAAATGGAGAAATTTCATGGTTCAGACGCATGAGGACTTCAACTCTACCAACAGAATCTTGTAAAATTCTAATTGCACTAACGGTACCAACAGTGATACCACTAAGTCTCACTTGAGATCCGCTTCTAAGTCCTTCAATCGTTGAGAAATTTGCTCTCACATTAAATGTAGGTGTAAAGAGCGATTCTTTGTCTCCAATAGTAAAAACTGCGATGATTAAAAGCAGTACTCCTATGAAAACAAAAATTCCTAATCTAATTAAGCTACCTCTTGTCATAATTAAAAACTCCTTTATTGTTCATCGATGATCTCATTCGTAAAAAAGTTTTGCAAAAATGGATCATCTGATTTTATTAAATCCCCTAACAAACCCTGATGTCGAATTTTACCATCTTTAATAATTATTGCACGATCTGCAATAATCTCAGCACAAATCAAATCGTGAGTGATGCTTATCGCACTCATTTTAAGTTCTTTTTGCAAATCACGAATTAATTTACTTATTCCTTTAGTTGTTATCGGATCAAGTCCGGTAGTTGGTTCATCATACAAAATAAGCTCAGGTTCAGTTATGATAGCACGTGCAAGACCAATTCTTTTTCTCATACCGCCTGATAATTCTGAAGGCATTTTATCAATTGCATTTAGAAGCTTTACCGACGAAAGAGCTTTCTCAACTTTTTGATTAATCTCACCTCTCGTAAAATTATAATTTCTTATGAGTGGAAATTCTAAATTTTCTCTTACTGTCATTGAATCATATAAAGCGCCGCTCTGAAAGAGGAAGCTGATTTTCTTTCTCATTTCGTTTAAATCTTTTTGATTAAGATTTGCAACATCTTTTCCGGTAATAAAAATGGTTCCTTTTTCAGGTTTCAAGAGTCCAACCATACATTTCAATAAAACACTTTTACCTGTACCGCTTTTACCGAATATGACTAAATTCTCGCCTCTCTCAACCTCAAGCGAAACATCATCTAAGACTACAAAATCTCCGAAAGATTTTGATACATTTTTTACTTCGACTATTAATTCGGCCATAGTATCAATGATATTTTTACAAGAATCATATCTGCGACTAATATTAATAAAGATGCTAACACAACAGAAGTGGTAGAAGCTTTCCCGACACCTTCCGTTCCTTTATCTGCATTGTATCCTTTATATGCACCCACAATACCAACAATAAATCCAAAAAAGATTGTTTTTCCTACACCTGGGATTGCATCACTAAATGTAATTGATTGGATTACTGCTCCCGTGTACAATTCAAATGATGAATTTTGAACTAGCATTACTGCTATGTAACCTCCGAATATTGCAATGAAAATAACATAGACAGCAAGCACTGGAAGAATTATTGAACATGCAACAACTCTTGTAACAACCAAAAAACGAAATGGATCAATTGCTGAAACTTCCATTGCATCAATCTGTTCTGTTACTCTCATAGAGCCGAGTTCTGCTCCAATTCCCGAACTAACTCTTCCGGCAAAAATAAGTGCTGTTAATACGGGACCTAACTCTCGCACAACAGAAAGTGCTACCATGCTCGGAAGAAATGACTCAGCACCAAATCTAGATAATACAGGCTGACTCTGGAGAGCAAGAACAAATCCAATTATCAATCCTGTAACGCTAACAATCGGAAGCGTTTTTACACCAAGCTCGTCCATATGTTTTTTGATCTCCATAAAATCATATGGGGGAAGAAAAACATTCTTGAAGAATCGGATGATGAAAAAAGAAAACAGACCTATATCCGTTAAAAATGATAGGATGCTATTTTCGATTGATGATGTTGTAACTTTTTTGCCCAAAAGTTTCCTTTTCGGTAACGACTGATTTGAAAATCTCTTTTACTAGTGGAAAAATAACAATTTTAGTTATTCAATAAAAATAATGTGATCATAAATATTATATAACGACTTTATTATTGATGAGTGGTTTAAATTATAATTCCCTTTTTTGATTGCATTAATGTTCTTTCTATTTTTGATAATATTTATCACAATTTTAATTGAAATAAATGGATGAATCAAAATACATTCCTGTTGCTTGTGGACTTTATGATTCGATAGAACATGCTATCGTCCGAAAATCTACGATACTGATACAATTTCAAACAATCGATGGAATTGTATCTGAAATGAACGACCAACCAATTGATCTAATCTCCAAAAATCAAGCTGAATTTGTCATTCTAAAGTCAGGTATTGAAATCAGACTTGATAAAATTTCAACAATAGATGGGAAAACTTTTAATTCTTGTAGTACTAAATGATTTTTTAATAAACGGATTTCATAACAATAATTATCAATACCATGAAAACATTTGAAAGACGCGATTTTATAAAAACGTCTGCAATTCTTGCTGCAGGTTCATCGGCAATGCTTTTAGGATGCAATGGCGAAAAGAAGACTCAGAACATCAATATTTTAACTAGCAAAAAATATGAGTGGAAACTAGTAACAGCTTGGCCACCTCACTATCCTATTTTGGGAGAGTATGTTGAGAAGTTTGCTGCAATTGTTGATAAAATGTCTTCCGGTAGACTTAAAATACAGGTTTACGGCGGCGGTGAACTTATCCCTCCTCTGGAAACATTTGATGCAGTGAGTCAAGGACTTGTTGAGATGGGCCATTCTGCATCATATTATTGGGCAGGGAAAATACCGGCTTCCCAGTTTTTTACAAGTGTTCCTTTTGGAATGAATAGTGATCAAACAAATTCTTGGTTAAATAATAGTGACGGAATTATGTTGTGGCAGGAGATGTATGCACCATTTAATATTATTCCGTTTAGTTGCGGTAATACAGGCGGACAAATGGGAGGCTGGTTCAGAAAAGAGATAAATTCAATTTCTGATATAAACGGATTAAAAATAAGAATGGCTGGATTGGGAGGAAAGATTATCAATAAACTTGGTGCATCCACAATTCTTTCTCCGGGCGCAGAACTCTACACAAATCTCGAACGTGGTGTTCTCGATGCACTCGAGTGGATTGGTCCATATCACGATTATCTAATGGGTTTTCAACGTATTGCTCCATTCTATTATTATCCGGGTTGGCAGGAACCGACAGGAGTACTTGAATTGCTTGTAAATAAGAAAGCTTATGATTCACTGCCTTCGGATCTTCAAAATATTATTAAGTATGCTTCTTCAGCAATAGATACTGAATGTTTAGCAGAGTTTAATTTCCGTAATGCTGAATACCTTGAGAAAATTAAATCCGAAGGGAAAGTTCAATTAAAAAAATATTCTGACGATCTTCTGAAATTATTCAGAGATACAACTATTGAAGTTATAAATGAAATTGCCGCTAAAGACTCAATGAGTAAAAAAGTTTTTGAATCTTATTCGAAGTTCCAAAAACAAATCAATCAGTGGAGTAATATTGCCGAAATAAACTATCTATAAAATTGCCAAAGTTTTAAGATCTCAAAGCACTTACCAAGAATGTTACTAGTTGGGGATATAATGCAACAATTATTAACACTACTATCTGAATTATTACATAAGGAACAATCCCTCTATATAAATTGCCTGAAGTAATTTCGGGTGGAGAAACTCCTTTCAAATAAAATAGCGAGAACCCGAATGGTGGTGTTAAAAATGATGTCTGAAGATTAATGGCAATCAATATTCCCAC
>JAGUXE010000199.1 GCA_020061995.1 Ignavibacteriales bacterium
CGGAGCTGCAGTGATGAGTGAGATTATGATTACAGGAAATGAGCTAATAGATAAAGACACTATCAACTCATTTACATCAATTCTAGAAAAAAATATTGAAGTGAAGCAAGGGTTCGGGTTTTTAAACACTGCAATTGTTGATCAACATTTCGTTAAAAGAAAACGACATAATAGATTGATTTCAATTATCTTGGAGAATCCTAAACTTCTGGGCATCGCCATTGATGAAGCTACAAGCATAATAGTTTATCCGGATAATTCTTTTGAAGTACTTGGTGAAAGTCAGGTTTTAGTACTTGACGCTGCTAACGCAAGCACAATAAAAACAGATAAAAATGGGAATTTGAGCGCATCTGAGTTAAAAATGCATCTCTTAGTAAACGGTGATAAATTCAGCATTCCTAAAAGAAAAGTGGTCAGATGAATAAAGTTAAAAAACTTCTTCCATTCAAATTGAAAGTTCCAAACACTTATCTTCTCATCTTTTCTATTCTGATTGTAATAGCAATGTTGACGTGGGTGATCCCCGGTGGCAAATATGAGCGTACAATACTTAATGGACGGGAAGTAGTAGTTCAAAATTCTTTCCATTATATAGATAGTCATCCGCAAGGGATTAGTGAATTATTTATCTCACCCCTTAAAGGATTTGTAGAGGCTGCTTTAATTATCGGTTTTGTCTTAATTGTCGGAGGTGCATTTAATGTTTTACAAACTACAGATGCTATTAATTCGTTAATTAATAAACTTGCAAGAGCACACAAAAAGTCAAAAATCTTAAGAGCAATGTTTATTCCACTATTAATTTTTATGTTCTCACTCGGTGGTGCAACATTTGGAATGAATGAAGAAATTATACCATTCGTTTTAATCATAGTTCCAATATGTTTAGCTTTAGGATACGACTCGATTGTTGGTGTTGCAATTCCATTAGTTGGAGCTCATATCGGGTTTGCTGGGGCTTTCTTAAATCCCTTTAATGTTGGAATTGCACAAGGGATTGCGGGAGTTCCCCTTTTTTCCGGAATTGGTTATCGAGTTATTGTTTGGTTAATTTCAACAATTGTTGCGATACTTTTTATCCATTATTATGTTAGGAGACTTGAAAAGAATCCTGAGATTAGCCCAACATTTAATGAAGATAATGAAAGAAGAAGAACCGAACATTTTGATAACGTTTACGATACTAATGTAATATTTTCAACTCGACACAAATTAGTACTCATCACATTTGCATTGTCACTGGTGATGGTGGTTGTTGGTGTAGTAAAGTTGAATTGGTTTATTGAAGAGATAGCAGCACTCTTTTTTGTTATGGGGATTGTATGCGGAATTATTGGTGGATTATCGAGTGATAAGTTAATAAAGTCTTTTATTGATGGGGCTAAGGATCTTGTCGGAACGGCATTTATAATTGCATTAGCAAGAGCAACACTTGTTATTTCAAGAGACGGTCAAATAATTGACACTATTCTTTTCAATCTTTCACCATTCGTAGAATCTTCCTCTTCAATATTGGCTTCGCAAAAGATGTTTTTTATTCAATCAATTATAAACTTTTTTGTTCATTCAGGAAGCGGTCAAGCGGCATTGACTATGCCTATTATGGCACCATTAGCTGACTTGGCAGGAGTAACAAGGCAGACCGCAATCCTTGCATTCCAATTGGGTGAATATACAAATATAATTATCCCAACTTCTGCTGTTACTATGGGAGCTTTATCTATGGCAAGAGTTTCTTGGGACAAATGGGCAAAGTGGGTTCTCCCGTTGATGATCATTTTATTTGTTTTGGGTTTTGTTCTCTTAATTCCACCAAACTTAATGGGTTGGCAATAGTTTTTTATCAATCAATAAAAAGAGGTCTAACATGAAAAAAATGCTCCTATTTTTTGTAATAATGCTTTTTGGCATTATCGATTCTTTCCCTCAAGCAACTTTTACAACAGGTGCTCTAGAGGTGGCTGTAAATCAGTACGGAAGAATCAGGTTATTTACACCGGATGCAGTAAGGCATCTGCAACGCGCATCAATTTTAGTAGGTACTTCATCTACTACAGTTTTTGATTATCAAAACGATGGAGACTCCCAAGATCCAACCGCATTGGTAACAAACCCTACACTTAGCGATTTTGAAATCTATGGATCGTTTAATAATCTATATTCATCTTTACCTCCGGATGTTATTGTTAAATTAAATGCGTATGGTTGGAATAATGGGAACTATGCCATATTCAAGTTTAATGTTAAAAATAATGAAGCTAATCCTATTACAGCAACCATCGGTTTAGATATTATTCCTGAGTTAAACCAAACTTATGGTTTTGATTCTATTGTTTACAACAGCGAAGCTAATGCAATAATGTTTAGAAGAGGTGATGCTGTTAATATGGGAATTAAACTTCTATCTGCGCCACTAGTATCGTTGTATTCTTTTGAATGGTTCACTGGTTATACTGTTGACTCAAATTATTGGAATTGGTTGAACAATGGATATATTCAATCTGTTTATGGTTCAAACACTGAAGATGGTCCGGTAACTATTACTGCTCAAGCTCCTGTTACATTAAATCCAGGAGAATCTATCGATGTTTTTTATTCCATGGCACTCGGTTCAAATGAAACCATTATGTTAGAAGGAATAGCTGCTGCGGATGTAAAATATCAATCTCTTTTTACTTCTGTGAATGATCCAAATGCTTTTCCGGATAAATTCTTTCTAGGACAAAACTATCCTAATCCATTTAATCCAACTACTAAAATTTCTTATCGGCTCGAAAAAAGAGGTTTAGTTACCCTGAAAGTATACGATCTTATCGGAAATGAAGTTACTACACTTATTAATCAAGAACAATCCGCCGGTTTACATCAAGTAGATTTTAATGCCAGCGAACTTAGCAGCGGACTTTATTTTTATTCAATTAAAGCTAACGGTTTTACTCAAACAAAAAAAATGATTTTAATCAAATAATTCAGAAGGGTGCATTATGAAAAAACTTATTTCTTTTCTTTTTGTTTTTTCCCTTTCATTCGTTTTAGCGACGGATAGTTTTGCTCAGAGTTTTTATACCGGTGCAATTGGAGTTACTCAAAGCAATGGTGGAAGAACTCGCATTTTCTCTAATAACCTAACAACGAGAGCGATTGATAGATTGTCATTATTGGTGGGTGTAAATCCAACAACTGTTTTTGATTATAATCAAGATCAAAACGGGCTTGTTAATGCAGCTACAGTAGCTGCACCTACACTAAGTGATTTTGAGGTTACAAGTACAATTAATAATTCTTATTCAAATCTACCTCCCAATTTAGAAGTTGCAATAAATTTATATGGGTGGACAAATGGAGCATATATTTTAGGGAAGATGACTGTCAAGAATAATGAAGCGAACGCAATTAATGCCGTTGTTGGTTTGGAATTTATTCCACAAATCGATGGAGTTTATGGAGGTGAAACTGTTAAGTATGATGTCGCATCTAAAACCACTCTGATGAATAAGACAGGTTGGGCTGGAGTTAAATTCTTCTCTGCATCACAAACTGCATTAAAATCAATGAACTGGGTAAGTGGTTATGGAAACGATTCTCTTTATTATTCATGGCTTACACAAGGCTCATTTGATGCTCCATTAACTGCAGGTGTCGATGGAGCTGTTGCTATACTCGGACAAAATGCAATTAATGTTCCTGCAGGTCAATCTACAATATTTTATTTTGGTGTATCACTCGGAACAGATCAAGCCTCCTGTATTAGCAATATGGATTTGTGTCAGCAAAAGTTTTTCGTAATCCTTCCTGTTGAACTGACATCATTCATTGGAACACCGCAGGGTAATAGTGTAATTCTTGATTGGACAACGGCTACAGAATTAAATAACCGCGGTTTCGAAATTGAAAGACAAATTGATGGTGCTTGGGTTACGGTCGGTTTTGTTGAAGGTAAGGGAACAACCTCCGATGTACAGAGTTACAGATTCACTGATAAGTTAGACTTAGTTAAGGCTCAAACAATTAGTTATAGATTAAGGCAAATTGACTTTGACGGTACTTATAGTTACTCAAATGAGATTGAGGTTGAATATAGTCCGGTCCCGAACAATTTAGTACTAGAACAAAATTATCCCAATCCATTTAATCCAACAACAAAGATTAATTATCAATTACCTGCTAATGGATTTGTGAATTTGAAAATTTTTGATGCACTTGGAAATGAAGTTATCACTTTGTTAAATCAAGTTCAGAATGAAGGGGTACATAGCATTGATTTTAATGCTGATAATTTAACAAGTGGTATCTATTTCTATACCCTCAGATTCAATGATGTTACTAAATCAAATAAAATGATACTAATTAAATAATTATTTATAATAAAAAAAAATCTCTGGAGATTTGAAAAAATCTCCGGAGAAATATTAGTCCAAATGACAGCACGCTACAAAGAAATTAAAGATAAAATTCAGCAGAAATTTGAAAAACTTCCGCGTAATCATCAGATTATTGCTGACTATATAGTTGATAACTTTGATAAAATTCCATTTCAAAGTGTACAAGAAATTTCTGAAAAAACAGGAGCAAGTGTTGCTTCGGTTGTAAGATTTGCTCAGCGAATCGGTTTTTCAGGCTACAGTGAATTAAGGGATGCAATATCAGATTCTTTGCAAAGTCATTTAACAAAACAAGATGCATTCCCGTTAGTTCTGCAGTCATCAAAAGGGGAAGATCTATTAACCTCGGTTGCAAATATCGATATTAAAAATATCAATGAAACTCTTTCTGAACTTGATAGAGAAGTTTTTGCAGATACTATTGATGTTTTCGTTAATTCAAATCGTGTTTTTACAGCAGGTTTAGGAATTTCGTATCTACTTGCTGAAATACTTGCATACCAACTGACTCAAGTTGGAATTGATTCTTCAGTATTGAAGCATTCTTATTCCGTTTTTGAAGAGCAAGTTTTATATCTCAAAAAAAATGATGTTTTAGTTACATTCTCTTTCCCGCCATATTCAAAAGAAACAATCGACGCTGCAAAAGCGGCACACAAGAAAGGAATAAAAGTAATCAGCATTACAAATAAACCGACATCCCCGGTTACTTTTTATTCGTATGCAGTGCTAATTGTTAAAAGTGAAAATATGTTATTCACAAATTCATTTGCTGCTATTTCTGTTATTATAAATGCTATTGCGACTGCTTGTGCAATAAAGAATAAATCTAAAGCAAAAAAAATTCTTACTGAAAGCGAAGAAATTATGTTTAACCAAAATTTGGTTATCAAACAATAAAAAATAGAATGGAGAGATAATGGGTACCAAGAAGAATTTTACTCCTTTTTATGGCATATTATTAATTTTTCTTATTGTATCATCACTATTATATGCGGGAACAACCGGTAAACTTACTGGTAAAATAAAAGATGCTCAAACTGGTGAAGCATTAGTTGGTGCTAATATTATTATCGAAGGCACGGCAATGGGAAGTGCAACCAATCTTTCCGGGGAATATGTATTACTTAATATTCCGCCGGGACGATATAATGTGAAATTCTCTTATCTGGGATATGAGTCTGTTTCAGTTAACAATGTGGTTATAACAGTTGATCAAACCACACAATTATCTGTAGAATTAAATCTTCAGAGTTTACAGTTTGGAGAAATATTTGTAACCGCAACAAAACCACTGGTTCAAAAAGATGTTACCAGTTCGATAGCGGTAATTGGTCGTGATGAGATTGAAGCTCTTCCGGTTTCTACTTTCACAGATTTACTCTCATTACAAGCCGGCGTTGTAGGAAGTGGTTCAAATCTTCATATACGCGGCGGAAGATCAAATGAAGTTGCTTATATGATTGACGGAGTGCTTGCTGTTGATCCATTATTAGGAGGACTCGCAACATCTGTCAATAATGATGCGATTCAAGAACTCAGTCTGTTAAGTGGTACTTTTAATGCTGAATATGGAAATGCTTTGAGTGGTATTGTTAATATTGTTACACGTGATGGTGCTGATAAAATCTCGGCAAAGCTTGAATATCGAACTTCCGAATTTGGTATAAAAAGGTATTCTGATTTGCACGAATCAAGAATTAACGGAAGTTTGAGTGGCCCTTTATTTGTAAATAATTTAAAGTTCTTTATTTCTACCGAGCAAGATAAAAGAGGTAATTATCTCCCGTTTGGTTATAATAATGATCGTTCAATCTTCACAAAAATTACATCTACTCAAATTCCGATGATGAAAATATCTATATCAAATAGAGGGAGTTTAGGAAGACGACAAAGTTACAGCCATGCTTACAAATTTATTCCGGAACAATATACACGACGCAGAACGGATAGTTGGCATTCTTCTGTTACAGTAACACACACAGTAATGAATAATTTATTTTATGATTTGAGAATGTCTTATTTTAATCAAGGATATTATTCGGGAATTGACAAAGATACTTCACAGTATTTATCCACTTCACAAAGAACTTACTTACCTATTGGTACAGGTTTTGAATTCTTTTCGATGGCTGATCCATTACAGTTAGATGATAGCAGAACTACAACATTCGATATAAAAGCAGATGCAGTCTGGCAATTTGATAATAGAAATGAAGCTAAATTTGGAGTAGCATTCAAAAAACATAAACTTAAATATTATAGTGTATATGATCCTAAGAGAAATTACCCTTATATAAATGACTATACAACTGAGCCATTCGAAATTGCAGGTTATATTCAGGATAAAATAGAACTCCCATATTTAGTTATAAATCTTGGTTTACGCTACGATTTTATGAACGCTAATAATGAATATAGAAATAATCCCCTAGACCCTACTTCCTTCGTAAAAGCTAAACCTCGCTCTCAAGTTTCGCCTCGAATTGGCATTGCCCATCCTATTTCTGACAGAACCAAACTACATTTTTCATACGGGCATTTTTTCCAGAATCCTGATTTCCAATTTTTGTTTGAGAATAATCAGTATGATATAAATGTAAGAGAACCATTATTCGGTCAACCGAACCTTGATGCACAACGAACAATCTCTTATGAAGTTGGTGTTGCACATCAGTTGAATGACAGAACTGCAATTAATCTTACTGCTTACTATAGAGATATTACCGGACTAATCGGTACACGATATTATTTTCCCTTTGTGGATGGAAGATTTGTCGGTTATACCCTTTATGTAAATGAAGATTATGCAAATGTAAAGGGGTTTGAACTGTCGCTGGATATGCGTCCAGATCAATATTTATCGGGTGGATTGAGTTATACCTACTCTATAGCCAAAGGAAGTGCTTCAAGTGAAACGGAACAATATCCGGGGACACAAGAATCTACTCAACTCTATTATCTCGATTTCGATAGAACACATATGCTAAATGCAAGTGCAACTTATACAATCCCAAAAGATGAAGGTCCATCTTTATTTAATATGCGCCCCTTTGATCAGATGGATTTTTCTATGATTTTTAGATTAAACTCCGGGGCGCCATACACTCCCGGGGGAAGAGATGTTGGATTTGTAGAGAGAAATTCCTTAAGGCAACCATCAACTTATTCATTGGATTTAATGATTGGTAAAGACTTTACCATAACTGATGGGGTGAGATTAAGAGTATTCGCTGAATTCTTAAACCTAACTGACCATAGAAATATTTTATATGTTTACAGAGATACCGGTGAACCGGATTTTACTTTTGAAGGGAATCAATCTGTCGAGTATATGCGAGACCCCTCTAATTTCGGTCCGCCTCGATCTATAAGAATAGGAACGACATTCAGATTCAGATGATTTGTTAGAATTGTTAAAACTTCTCAATTAATTGAGCCGATTTATCTTTAGAAATGAAAGTTTTATGAGGATTGTATGACAAAAACAATGTTGCTTATTTTAATAATAACTTCAATAGTCTTTGCACAGAGTAAAAAAGATATTGAGGAGAGTAAAAACTATTCTTTCGAAAAAGTTTTTGGAATAGGTGATAGAGCTGGTGGTATTCATAACGCAAGTAATATCGGACTCTTCTTTGAGAACAGAGGGAAATTATACCCGCGTAGAATAACACAAGGACCCTCAGGTGAATTTCCAATTAACAGCACAAAGCATTATATCTATAGAGTTAACCCGTGGGTCGGAATTCCGGGAAATGTTGTTCAAGCACTTCATACTACAAACGAAGAATGGGAAGCGGTTGGAGGAACACATAATAATGATTTGGCTCAAATAGCTTTTTCGGATAATCCTGCTACATGGCATCCAATTAATGGTTGGCCGGTTAAAGATGCAACCGGCAATAATTTAATTATTTCAGATCAGGATAGTTATTGTGTTTATAGTGATAGTAATAATTCAGTTTCCGTTTTAGGACTTCAAGTTGCGCAAACAGGTTATGCATTCGGAATAAATCTTGCTAAAAATATTCTTTTCTATAAATACGAAATTACCAATAACGGACAGAATGATCTTTCAAATCTTTACTTTGCTCTTTATTGCGATATTGATGTCGGAAATGTAAGTGGAGGTGTTCCGGAATATGGTGATGATAAAATTGATTTTATCAAAGATAGAAATCTTGTTTATTTTTATGATGATGGTGTTTCTTCCGAATGGCCCGGAGGTAAAACAGGAATGTTCGGAATTTCACTGCTGAAAACACCACTTGTTAATGGACAGCAACTTGGTATTACTGATATGCATTATAATTTGTACGATGATGATCTTGATATGGATTCAGTTCAGTATGGAATTATGTCAAGCGCACAATCACTCTATAACTCAACTCTTGGCCCAAAATTTTTTCATATAGGGAATAATTCTTCATTACATTACGATGATCCGGCTACAATTCGAGCTTCAGGACTCGATCTTGTGGCAACTCTCTCTTCCGGTCCTTACAATTTAAATAGAGGCGATACTTTAGTATTTGTTACAGCATTCATCGCTGGTGAAACAAAAGATGAATTGCTAACCTACTCAACGTCAGCTCAAAATATTGTGGCTGCAGGATTTAATTTACCAAAGCCGCCTGCACGTCCATCACTTGGTGGAAGCAGAGGAAATAAAAAAGCAATTCTTTATTGGGATGATAAAGCTGAAAAAAGTCTTGATATCTCCTCAGGCGTATATGATTTTGAAGGTTATAGATTATACCGGAGTAACGACAAAGGAAGAACATGGAATAAAATTTCTCAATTCGATGCTGTGAATGCCACAGGAGAAGATGTCGGTTTGCAGTATAGTTATACTGATACAACTGTAGTTAACGGATTTGAGTATTGGTATTCCATTACAGCATACGATCAGGGAAATGAATTGATAGAAAGTCTTGAAAGCCCTATTGGAAATACTCTTGAGGCTGAAAATACAGTTTCAATAATTCCAATTTCCGATGCACTTGGAAGATTCCCCGTCGGAGTAAATTCAATTTCACGAATTGGTTCAGGAGAATCAAATTATAAAATCGACATTTCCCCAATCGATGATGAGATGCTTACGTCCAACAATTATGAAGTTGCGTTCGAATTCGTTCCAAGAAAAGTCCGTGGTTCTCTCGAAACCAACGTGACATTAACTATAACAGATTCAGCAGCAACAAAACCGATTAATTATGGAATGAGATTTAATTCTCCAACCAATTTTGATTTGGTAAACCTTTCTACTACAGAAATAATTCGTGCCGGTTATAATTATCCATTAGGCGGAAGAGATGTTATTGTTACGGGTCAAGGATTAAGAATAACACTAAAAGATTCATCAATTGCCACTCCAGAACAACGACCAATGCAAGGAGATTTAATAGCAGTAGATTTTTCAATCAATACAATTAAAAATAACAACGAAAAAGTTATCGAGAAAAGACAATTTACTGCCGGACAAATACAAAGCACAAAAGATGGAATTATTTTCTCGATTGATGAACCGGAAATTATTCAAAGCGTATCTCGAATTGGTGGTAACGATAATTTTAATATGTCATTTGAAGTAACTGCCGACACATTAATTATACAGAATATTTATATTGTTTCTGTGGATGCAAATGGTATAAAAAATGGAAATCCATTTGTTGTGATTTCTGTTGCCGGTACCGCTATAACAAACGACACAGTTTTCAATTTAGGTTCAATTACTTTTAACGGTATCACAGGAAAAGTTTCTTTCCTTGGGAATACACCTCCTGCAGTCGGAAATAAATACTCGGTAGAAGTTATCAAACCGATTGAACTTGACATTAGAGATAAATATCTCTTTGATATTAAAGGTTCAACGGTTAATATTGAAAAAATAAAAAATGAAATGAATAGAATAAGGGTTGTACCAAATCCTTATGTTGCTTCATCTTTATTTGAGCCTGAATTTGGAGAACTTCGCAAAGAACCACTAAGACAAATTCAATTTATCAATCTGCCTCCCGAATGTGCAATTCATATATTTACAGTCGATGCAAATCTCATTAAAACAATAAACCATTCTTCAACAAGTGGTACTGCTGTTTGGGATTTGCGCGCCGATGGTGGTAGAGAAATAGCTCCCGGTGTTTATATCTACATTGTTAAAACAAGCGATTCTGAATTTATGGAACGCTTTGCAGTAATTAAGTAAAGCGAAAAGGAGATAAACATGAAAAAACTTTTAGTATCATTATTACTGCTGACATTCACGTTACTTGCTCAGAATCCAAATCTTGGAACGAGTGGAGCAAAGTTTTTATCTATCCCGATGAGTCCTCGAGCAGAAGCTTTGGGAGGTGCAGTTGTTGGGTTAAGTGATGATGCCGCTTCCGTATTCTATAATCCTGCAGGTATTGTTAAAGTGAAAAATGTTGAAGCTTTCTTCTCTTACTCAAACTGGTTTAATATGTTTGATTTAAATGCTGCATCTGTAGTTTACAATATGGGTGATGTTGGTGCATTGGCTGCAAGTATGATTCTTTTTACAACCGGTAAAATGGAAATTACTACAGAAGAAAAGCCAAATGGCACAGGTAGATATTTTGATGCTGGTGATCTTGCAGTTGGTCTTACTTATGCTAAGTACTTAACCGATCGATTTAATATTGGACTAAGTGTAAAATATATTCATCAACAAATATGGAATGAAACAGCAAACGGAATTGCTTTTGACATCGGGACTCAATACAGAATAGATTTCCAGAATCTAACAATTGCAATGAGTATGACTAACTTTGGTAGTGACATGTCATTTGACGGACCTGATCTTGATATTTCACATCTTAAAAATAATAATTATCCATTAAGCAGATTAACTCCTGCACGGTTACAAACTGATGAATATTCACTACCACTGCATTTTCAAGTCGGAATTGGATTTGATATTTATCAAAATGATTTCATGAAAATAAGGGGTGGTATTGATGCTACACATCCAAACGACAATAAAGAGAGAGTACAGTCGGGTTTGGAATTAAAATTCTTTGACAGATTTTATGTGAGAAGTGGATACAGATACAATTATGATGATCAAAAATTTAGTTTTGGTGCAGGAGCTAATGTTCCATTTTCCGATTCATTCATCTCTTTTGATTATGCTTATTCTGTCTATGATTTATTACCGAATGTAAATAGATTTTCAATGACCATTACATTTTAAGTAGGAGAATTCAAAGTTATAATTTATACAAATAATAATTTTATATGATTTTCAAAATAGTTGTTCTAGCCATCATAATTTATCTGCCCATTTTTGCTCAGGGGTATGTTTGTGCGGTCGGCGGAGGCTCTGAAAATTACAATAGTTGGAGTGATGCCCCGTATAGATGGATTGTGCAGAAAAGTGATAGCGGTAAAATTATTATTCTATCTTATTCTAATGATAACACTTCATGGCTTCCAAATTATTTTTTATCTCTTGGAGCTTCTCAAGCTTATAATAAAGGGATTACATCCAAAACCGCTGCTGATTTACAATCAACATACGATGAACTAAAAACTGCAAAAGCAATATTCCTTAGAGGTGGCGATCAACTTCGTTATATAAATTATTGGAAGGGAACAAAAACCGAACAGGCAATTAATGAACTTTATAATGAAGGGAGAGTAATAGCAGGAACGAGTGCGGGGGCAATGGTTCTGGGTCAATTTGATTTCTCTGCTCGATATGGAAGTATTACATCTAAAGCAGCTCTTGCCAACCCACTTGCCAACTCAATAGATATAGAAAGTAACTTTGTAAATCTTATCCCAAATGTCCTCTTCGATACTCATTTTATTGAGAGGGGAAGATTCGCTAGAACAATTGCAATGTTATTCAAATTAAAAATTCAAAGTTCAGTAAATCTAATTGCTATAGGTATTGATGATGCCACAGCACTATGTATTGAGCCAAATGGAATAGCAACAGTTATGGGAAGTGGTGCTGTTTGTTTCTTTCATGCTGATGAATTTTCTTCTTTAGGAACTTTTGAATTTCCTACCACATACGTGATTGAGAGATTAAAATGTGATCAGCTTAATGCAAATTGGAAATATAACATCCCTAATAGATCTATTGAATTTATACCTCCATCAGCTTTAGCCTTTAATCATGAAACCTCAACCACAAATGTAAAAGCTGTTTCACTTGTCAGTTCATCAAAATACTTGTATGGTATCATAGAAGGTTTTTACTCGATATCTCAGCAGGTAAACCCACAGAAAATTATTGTTTTGACGCACCAAGGTTATGTTCCTAAACTTGATTCACTAACAAATTATTTTAATAGTATACAAAAGCAATATCAAATAATACCGATTTCACAAGCAATAATGAACGATCCCGTTGTAAATCAAGAGATAGTAAACTCTAATTGTTTTGTAATTATTGGAGATTCAACTTCAAAACTTGAATCCCTCACTGATACAACAACTCTGATTGGGGTATCGATAAAAGAGAAAATTAATTCAAATATTCCATCCTCATTCGTTTTTGCCGACCAGATGGCGAAATTCTCGGGACAATTTTATACCGATAATACAGATACTGACGCTTTAGCTTCTTACCGGGGAAAGATGACTTTAAAAAGTGGACTATCAGTTGTAAACGATCTTCATGTTCAAATAAATCCATTCGACAATGATGATTTAATTGAAAACAGAGTCTCCGCGTTAGCGTGGGGAATGATGCGAAATCGCACACAATTTGGAATTTACATAGATCCAAACGTGGAATATTTATACGATGTTTTCTATAATGGAATACATTTTACTCAAAAGAGCATAATTGTAATCGATGCCTCGAATACAACTCATGTTGATTCTTCAACTTTTAGAGCCGGTAGCAGCGTTGGACCAAGACAAGTTGTTGCAATGAACAATTTGAGATACAATATAACAAACAATCCGTGGCTTCATTATAATTTTAATATTAAAGGATTTGGTATCCCGGGAAGTATTGATAATGAAAAATCAGAAGTCCCGTCAAAATTATCAATTCAGAATTATCCAAATCCATTTAATGCAGCAACTATTATAAAATACTATATACCCGATGAGGGGACAGTTTCAATTTCTATTCACGATATTCTTGGTAAAGAAACAAAATTGATTACTGATGATAAAAGATCAGCTGGAGTTTATGAATATGAACTTTCTTTTACTAAAACAGAAAACCTTTCATCGGGAATTTATTTTGTAAAGATTGATTTCATAAATAGCGTAAACTCTCAGACTATAACCGGATTGCGTAAGATAGTTTATCTTAAATAATCAATTTTTTTTAATCAAACTACTATTTATAAACTTTAACATCTTTTCTAAGCGAAGGGGAATATGAAAAACTTTTCAATTCTATTTGTAATCTTTTCTTCAATTTTAATTGCACAAAAAACTCCTCTTGAATTAAATAATTACTTAGTGCCAACTTCCTATGACCAGCTTACTGAATATATTTACCAACTTGATAATACTTCCAACTTATTGAAGGTGGAAGTATTAGGTAAATCAGTTGAAGAAAGAAATTTGTATCTGATGAAATTCTCAAATTCAGAATTTGGGAAAGATAATACAAAGCTCAAAGTGTTAATCTTTGCACAGCAGCATGGTAATGAACAATCAGGCAAAGAAGGTTCGATTCTGCTTGCTAGAGAATTGTTAAAACCTGAAAATAAATATTTGTTTGACAAAATAGATCTCGCATTAATTCCTCAAATGAATCCGGATGGGTCAGAACAAAACAAACGACGTAACGGAAATAATATGGATTTGAATAGGAATCATTTAATTTTAACAGAACCGGAGACAATAGCACTTCACAAGTTGTTTAATGAATATTTGTTTGATGTTTCAATGGATGTGCATGAATATGCTCCTTACGGTGAAACTTGGAAAAACTACGGTTATCGTTTTAATTCAGATGTTGAGGTAGGTGTTACAACAAATATAAATGTTTCAAAAGAAATCAGAGAATTATCAAAAAGTAAGTATTTAAAGTTTATAGAAAAATATTTAAATGATAACAACATAACCTACTTTGAATACAGCCCCGGGGGTCCACCTGAAATTGATTACATTAGACACAGCACTTTTGATATTAATGATGGAAGGCAAAGTCTCGGTATTCAAAATACTTTCTCGTTTATTCAAGAAGGATTAAATGGAAAAGATACTTTTGTTGAAAATATTAAACATCGTAGTGAAGGTCAGATGAGAGGAATGTTGGGATTGCTTAAGTTTTGTTATGAGTACAAAGATCAAATGAAAAACATTGTAAAAAGTGAGAGAGTAAAACTTATTCAGAATGAAGTTGACCAAAAAGTTGCAGTTCAATTAGACCATTTTTCTGATGGGAGTAAATTAAAATTACCTTTGTACTCGTATTATTCAAATAGCGATACGGTTGTTATCGTAAATGACTATCGTCCCATTGTTAAATCTACCTTTGATGTTGAACGTCCAAAAGGTTATTTGGTCCCGAAATCATTTTCTGAAATTATTGATTGGGCAGAAAAGCATGCTATTAGTTATCATGCATATGAAAAATCTAAAAATGACAAAATCGAACAGTACTTTGTAACCCAATTAGATTCCATTGACTTTGAGAGGGATATTATAGTAGATCCAAAAGTTGTGATTACTGAAATCAATAATATTAATACCGATGAATACATTTTCATCCCATTAAATCAAATAAAAAACAATATGATAGTTATAGCATTAGAACCAAAATCGATGCTGGGTTTGGTAACATATAAAAAGTTTGAACACATGTTGAGAGTTAATGAAAATTTTCCAATACTAAGAGTCAAATCTAAAAATTAATGAATATTTTGTAGCTGTATTTTTAACTTTAACTATATGAGTTAGAATCAATTTTTTGAAGGAAACCCAATGCGAATTGAAAGAATAGAACTTCGTCATATTAAAATGGAATTAGTCTCTCCATTTACCACATCAATGGGAACCGAATACGATGAAGAACACATCATAGTAAGAGTTGATGGTGAGGGAATAACCGGTTGGGGAGAATGCGTTGCTGAAGGAACCCCGTTTTATTCATATGAGACTGTCACTACAGCCTGGTATATACTACAAGATTTTTTAATCCCTTCTATACTTGGTAAAAATATTCTAAACGTTGGGGAAGCTACACATGCTTATTCAAAAGTGCGCGGGCATATGATGGCAAAAGCCGGATTGGAAGCTGCTTTGTGGGATTTATTTGCTAAGTCACAAAATATTTCACTTTCAAAAATACTTGGTGGAACAAGAGAAAAAATTGATGTTGGTGTGAGCATCGGAATTCAATCATCATCGGTTGAATTGATAAATAAAGTTGAGGGATATCTTAATGAAGGTTATAAGAGAATTAAAATAAAGATCTCTCCCGGAAATGATATCCAATTTATTGAAGCATTGCGAAAAGAATTCCCTGATATTTTATTGCAAGTTGATGCAAATTCCGCCTATTCATTAGAACAGATTGACCACCTAAAGCAAATGGATTATTTTAATCTACTTTTAATAGAACAACCCCTTGGACATGATGATATCTATGATCATTCCAAACTTCAACGCGCACTTAAAACACCAATTTGTCTTGATGAAAGCATCCACTCGCTTAACGACACACGTGCCGCAATTGAGTTGGATAGTTGTAGAGTAATCAACATTAAACCGGGTCGTGTTGGCGGATTTGCTGAATCAAAACTTATCCATGATTATTGTGAATCTAAAAATATTCCGGTATGGTGCGGGGGGATGTTAGAAAGCGGAATTGGTAGAGCAGGAAATGTTGCTCTCGCCTCGCTTCCAAATTTTACTTTACCGGGAGATATTTCAGCCAGCAAAAGATACTACAAGCAGGATATTATTGAACCGGAATTTATTGTAAATAGTGATGGGACAATGAATGTTCCGTTTAAAGCCGGTATTGGCGTTGATGTAAATCTTAATACGTTAGAAAAAGTTACGGTTCGAAAGATGATTTATTGATCAACATGTTTTTATGTGTTGTTTAAGATTCAACAAGATACAAAATCAGATGTAAAATTAATAATTTGCAAGACTACTCTAATTCCATCACTTCAGAATTCTAATAAAAAGAAAAAAATGGCTCTTGTTATGATTGCAATAAGAATTCTTTTTTTTATATTTGTGCTACAGCCTAATTGTTCAAAATGAGAGTTTAAGGCTGCATCCGGTTAGAAAAACATTCCAAAAGAAATAAGGTTTAAGTGAAAGAAGAATATCATAAGTGGTATACTCAATATCTTGATAGAGAGTTTGAGATGCTTGTATTTGGGCATGCCGGTTATCCTGTAATTCTATTCCCTACATCGAGGGGAAGATATTATCAGAATAAAGATTTTAAATTGATAGAATCCGCATCCTACCTAATTGAACAAGGAAAGATTAAAATTTATTGTCCGGATGGAGTTGATGAATCAAGCTGGTATAATTATTCGATTCATCCGTCAGATAGAGTTAAAACTCATATAGGATATGAAAACACAATATTATTTGATGTAGTCGAATATGCCCGATATGATACCGGTTTCGAAAAAGTGGCAGTAGCAGGATGCAGTTTTGGAGGTTATCATTCAGCCAATCTCGCATTTCGTCATCCCGACAAAGTCGGATATTTATTTACAATGGGAGGCGCATTCGATATAAAACAGTTCATTATGGGTCACTATGATGAAAATTGTTATTTGAATAATCCACCCGATTATCTTCCTAATTTAACAGACACCTGGTTTTTAGATAAAATAAAGTCAATGGGGATTATTCTTGGTAGCGGTGAGTGGGATATGTGTTTGGATGAAAATGTAAAACTTTCAAATATCCTAAATAAAAAAGGGATTAACCACTGGCTCGATATTAAAAAATGGGCCGGGCACGATTGGAATTGGTGGCGAGAAATGTTCCCTCGTTATCTTAGTGAGATTAGGTATTAGTTCAGGAAAAGTAAATTTAATTTATTAAAATAAAGGGTGGGCTATGAAGAAAATCGGGATTCTTTTTGGGCAGGAGAATACATTCCCTCAAGCTTTTGTTGATCTTGTTAACGAGAAAAAAGAACCGGGAATAGTTGCAGAGTTTGTTTCGCTTGATAAAGTGATTCAAGGCGTTCCACTTGATTATGCAGTAATAATTGATCGTATATCGCAAGATGTTCCATTCTATCGTGCAATGCTTAAAAATACTGCGTTAATGGGAACGGCAGTTTTAAATAATCCATTCTGGTGGAGCGCTGATGACAAATTTTTTAATAATGCTCTTGCACTTCAACACGGAGTTGCTGTTCCTAAAACTGTTATTCTTCCTTCAAAAAATCACCCTGATGATACAAATGAAAGATCATTCAGAAATCTTGCTTATCCATTGGATTGGGAAGGAATATTCAATTATGTCGGGTTCCCTGCATTCTTCAAACCATTTGCAGGCGGTGGGTGGAAAAATGTTTATCGTGTTGAAAATGCTGAACAGTTCTACAAAGCATACGATGAAACAGGACAACTTGTAATGATGCTTCAAGAAGAAATCGTTTTTACGGAATATTATAGATGTTATTGTCTTGACCGTAAAGATGTACATATTATGGAGTACGATCCTAAACAACCACATCATTTGAGGTACGTTCAAAATCCACTACCAAAAACCAAGGAAATGATGGATACGCTTCGTAATGCGGTGCTTACTTTAAACAATGTATTGGGTTACGATTTTAATACCGTAGAATTGGCGGTTAGAGACGGCATTCCTTATGCAATCGATTTTTGTAATCCAGCACCGGATGCCGATATCCATTCAGTTGGGCGAGAAAATTTTGAATGGATTGTAGAAGCAGCAGCGAATATGGCAATCAGAAGGGCGAAAGCACATAAAGAAGGCAAATTTAATACTACCTGGGGCGAGTTCGTTAAGAAATCGTTTTAATATTTTTTTTACTGAGATGATAATGGTCTACACATTATCATCTCATCTTTTAAAATGTGTGTTGAAATAATATAACAAAACTTATTTGGGATAGTTATGGCTGAAAAAAATCTATTTACGCTTGGAGTTGAAGAGGAATTCCAAATTGTTGATCCTGTTACACGAGAACTGCGTTCTCACATTCAACAAATAATTGATGAAGGCAAAATGACTCTTCATGAACAGGTTAAAGCCGAAATGCATCAATCTGTTGTTGAAATGGGGACGGAAGTATGTCAAGATATTACTGAAGCGAGAAGGGAAGTAACCAAGCTTAGAACTGAACTTGCAAAGTTGGCAATAAAAAATGGATTAAGAATTGCAGCCGCAGGAACTCACCCTTTTTCTCATTGGAAAGATCAAAAGATTACAGAACATCCGCGCTATAAGCAAGTTGTTGATGATATGCAGCAAGTTGCAAGAGCAAATCTGATTTTCGGTTTGCATGTTCATGTTGGTATTGATGATAGAGAACTTGCAATTCATATAATGAATGCTGCACGATATTTCCTGCCTCATATTTTTGCACTATCAACCAACTCACCATTTTGGCTTGGAAGAAATACAGGGTTTAAATCCTACCGCGTAAAAGTTTTCGATCGATTTCCAAGGACAGGAATCCCTGATTATTTTAACAGTGTTTCAGAATATGATAATTATATTAATCTTCTTATAAAAACAAATTGCATAGATAACGCAAAAAAAGTTTGGTGGGATATAAGAATGCATCCTTTCTTTAGTACACTTGAATTCCGTATTTGCGATATCCCAATGCGTGTCGACGAAACAATTGCTCTCGCAGCATTGATGCAGGCAGTTGTAGCAAAATTGTACAAGCTGATTCGGCAAAATCTTGGTTTCCGTTTATACAGACGAGCACTGATTTCTGAAAATAAATGGCGTGCAAGCCGCTATGGTATTGGTGGAAAACTTATAGACTTCGGTAAAAAAGAAGAAGTCCCAACAATGGATTTGATTAATGAATTACTCGAATTTGTTGATGATGTTGTCGATGAACTCGGCAGCCGTAAAGAATTAGATTATATTCAAGAAATAATTAAAATGGGAACCGGTGCAGATCGACAGATTGCCGTTTGGGAACAATCCTATGATACCAAAAATGTAGTCGATTTAATTATAGATGAAACTCATCATGGACTCGCAATTTAATATAAAAGTGATTTAATGACTCAATATAAAATTAGAACTGCTGTTATAGATTTATACAATAATGAACGTAATGAGGGGATGAGATGTATTAAAGAAATTATCTCTGATTCCAACAAGCGATTCGAAAATGCAACCATTTATTATGATATTTTTAATGCACGCCACAGAGGAGAAATTCCCGATTTATCTTATGACATTTATATTTCATCAGGCGGACCCGGTGATCCATTTGATGGTGAAGGAACAAAATGGGAATCTGATTATTTTAGTCTGATAGATAAGATTCGTGAGAATAATGAAAATCCTTCAAATAGGAAGAAATATATTTTCTTCATTTGTCACTCATTTCAACTTATGAGTCGTTATTTTAAATTTGCTGAGGTAACTACTCGCCCAAAAAGATCATTTGGAATTCTTCCAATCGAAAGAACCGAATCAGGCGCCGTTGATCCAATATTAAAGCACCTTTCTAACCCTTTTTATGCGGCGGATTTTAGACAATATCAAGTCGTCAATCCAAATTATGATAGGTTGAAGGAACTTAATGCTTCAATTCTATCAATGGAAATTTTGCCCGAAAATGAAAAAATTACTCCGGCATTAATGGCTGTTAGAATTTCTAATGAAATTGTAGGAACACAATTTCATCCTGAAGCCGATCCAGAAAGTATGATGTATCACTTTAAGCAACCCGAACGGAAATTACAAGTAACTGAGCGTTACGGTGAAGCAATGTACCACGAAATGTTGAGTTACATTGAACATCCCGATAAAATTAAATTGACAAGAAAATCAGTCCTCCCAGGTTTTCTCGACAATGCTATACAATCAATAATTATTAGGTAAAAATGATTTTAGAACTTAGGGAAGAATACAACAAAAGTTTTTCTGAAGAAAAGTATAATAATTTTCTATCGGACTTGAATTCACAGCTAAAGTTTCCGGCTGATTTTCGTGTAGCAGAAACCCCACTATTTCTTTCTTCTAATGCCGTTAAAGAACTTGAAACAGCTTGTGAATCAATAATCACTCAACTAAAAACTGAACAATATACTGAATATTGTAAAAAAGCTATTCCTGACGGACTCAATGTCCCTAATGAAGACACACATCCTATCTTTTTACAAATTGATTTTGCACTATGTTATGATGAGGATGGAAATATTCTCCCAAAATTAATTGAGTTACAAGGGTTTCCTTCCCTCTACGGTTTTCAATATTATCTATCGAAAACCATAAAAAAGCATTTCCCGATAACTCAAAACATGACAAATTATTTCAGCAAATTTAATGATGATTTTTATAAGATATCATTCAAAGATATTCTATTAGGAAATTCAGATCCGGGAAATGTGATTTTACTTGAAATCGAACCCGATAAACAAAAAACGAGGATTGATTTTGCAGCAACTGAAGAAATCACAGGGGTTAAATCGATTTGTATATCGGAAATATTCAAAGAGGGTAAAAAACTATTTTATAGAAGCGAAGGAAAGCTAGTTCCAATCGAACGAATCTATAATCGGGTTATATATGATGAGCTTACCAGAAAAAACTTTTCGACAGGATTTAATTTTACTGATGAACTTGATGTAACCTGGGTTGGGCACCCCAATTGGTTCTTCAAAGTGAGTAAATATACTTTGCCTTTTTTAACCGGGAAGAATATACCTAACTCTTTTTTCCTGAATGAATTAAATAATTACCCTGAAGACATTAATAATTATGTGCTTAAGCCTTTATTCTCATTTGCAGGTCTTGGTGTTGAAATCGACTTAACAAAAGAGCGCCTTGACGCAATCGAAAATAGAGATAGCTACATCCTCCAACAAAAAATTGATTATGCACCATTAATTAAAACTCCCGATGGATATTCAAAAGTTGAAATTCGAATGATGTATCTGTGGAAAGATGAACCGTTATTGGTTAATAATCTGATTCGGATGAGCAAAGGAAAAATGATGGGAGTTGATTTTAATAAAAATAAAACTTGGGTAGGTTCAAGTTGCGCTTTTTATTGATAGACCAACACTACCTAATTAATCCTGAATAAAAACATCTAGAAAAAAATATTTCTTTTAGAGATTCCCCCTTCTATTTTCTTCAAATTTGTTATATTTCTTAACAGAACTGAATAAAAATTTTTAATTGCTAGCAATTCTCTATTTGCCGGAGACAATTTTATGCTTAAACATAATTCCCCAAAAATAAAACAACCGAAATATTATTTTCACGTTTCAAAAACTTCACGTGAAAAATATAAGTTTGAAGAAAATCTTTATAGCATAACCGGCGATTTAATCGTTGCAGATTTTGCTGCTGCGAGACTTCTTTCACAAAAAATAAATGACTACCGTAAACAAAACGGAATTTTAGATTCTTTTGTTACCCCCGGACAAATAAATGCAATTGGTTTACTTCACGAAATTTTTCATTTCATTATTCGACAATATGAAGAAAATGAGAATCCGGGTGTTTTTGAACGGAGCATTATATTCTTTAAAGAAAACATTGGAATTGAGAATCTTGAACAAACCTTAAAAACCTTCGTCGAAGAATTTCCTCCACTACCTGTGCAAAGAAAAGAAATTACTACTGAAAATTACATAAATGGCTTTACCGGAATTAAAGCAAACAGAGAAATAATTATTGAAGAGATTATTCTTTTGCATCTTGAAAATCTAAATCCTGCTTTTATTCAATTAAAAGATTTGTTTGATGATAAACCGCTTATCGAAAAATCCTCTTACAATAAAATATTGGAAACATCAGAACTGTTTTTTGAAAAAGAAAAACCTTTAAGTATTGAAAATCTTCCTTTGTTGACTTCATTGAAGAGACCGATTCTTACGAATCCGGATAATGCTGAAGCCCAACTTGATTACATCAAGAATAACTGGCATGTTAAAGTGAGTGAGAAATTTTTAGCAAAATTGTTAGGTAGTAAAGACCTTATATACGAAGATGCAAAACTTTTTATACAACATGGCGGCGTTGGTACTCCTCCTGTACCAGAATATTTTCCGAAATTGTCAGCTGAGGCATTTACTGAATTAAAGGGAAGTATTAAAAAAGGTGAATCCGCTTTGGATGATGAGGTTTCTCTAAGTTACTTTGAACCGGAACAATTTACAGTTGATACTCATTGGATGCCCCAAGTTGTAATGATTGCAAAAAACACTTTTGTTTGGTTAAATCAACTTTCCAGGAAATATCAAATAGAAATTAAAAGATTAGATCAAATTCCCGATGAAGAACTTGATCAATTAGCAAGATGGAATTTTACCTCGTTGTGGTTAATTGGACTTTGGGAAAGAAGTGCTGCTTCACAAAAGATTAAACAGTTTTGTGGAAATCCTGATGCAGCTTCTTCTGCATATTCACTTTTTGATTATATTGTTGCTAATGAACTTGGTGGCGAAGAGGCTTTCCAAAACTTAAAATATCGATGCTGGGTAAGAGGGATAAGACTCGCTAGCGATATGGTTCCAAATCATACAGGAATATTTTCACAATGGATTCTCAATCATCCCGACTATTTTATTCAGGCTAAAACACCCCCTTATCCTAATTATGCATTCACGGGACCCGATCTTTCTGATGATTCTTCTATTCAAATTCGAATTGAAGATAGATATTATTCAAAACAGGATGCAGCCGTTGTTTTTCAGATGATTGATAATCGTACAGGCGAAACGCGATATATTTATCACGGTAATGATGGTACTAACATGCCATGGAACGATACAGCACAATTGAATTTACTAAATCCTGAAGTTCGCGAATCACTCATACAGATGATTATGCACGTTGCAAGAAAAACATCAATAATTAGGTTTGATGCTGCAATGACATTGACTAAGAAACATTATTCGCGTCTATGGTTTCCACAACCGGGACTCGGCGGAGCTATACCTTCACGTTCCGATTATTCTATGACACGTAATATGTTCGATTCACTAATGCCTGCTGAGTTCTGGCGTGAAGTTGTTGATAGAATTAATAACGAAATGCCAAACACACTTCTATTAGCAGAAGCATTCTGGTTGATGGAAGGTTACTTTGTAAGGTCACTCGGTATGCACCGAGTTTACAACAGCGCTTTTATGCATATGTTCATGAAAGAAGAAAATGCAAAGTATCGTCAACTTATTACCAACACACTTGAGTTCAATCCGGAAATATTAAAAAGATATGTTAACTTCATGAGTAATCCGGATGAAGAAACAGCCGTTAATCAATTTGGCAAGGGTGATAAGTATTTCGGTATTTCAGTGATGATGGTAACCCTTCCCGGGCTACCTATGTTTGCTCACGGACAAATTGAGGGGTTCACTGAA
>JAGUXE010000196.1 GCA_020061995.1 Ignavibacteriales bacterium
TCGTGGTTATAGTGTTTTACTCTATTTCCAGCATGATATAATTGTGGAAATTGTTCCCGGATTGAAAGTCTCTCGTCAGCCCAACCTGCGAGAGAATTAGAATAATAGCCATGTCCGGTGAAAACGAACATATTACTAATCGGGTTCTCTTTCTTTTTTCCCAAAACAACTTTATTTAGAAATTTATTTATCAACTCATATTTCGATTCATCTTTAACCGGAGGAATAATACGTGCTGAATATAATTCTCTCTCGATGCGTTGTGGAGAATTTTCATCCAAGGAATAATAATACTGAAGAGTATTAACTGTGTCTTGCTGAACAAATTTAAACTTCAAATCGAAATCATCATAAAACCGATCTGAAGGAACACCTGTTCGAGCAAGCGGGTAACGATCTTCGGCAAGTTTGTATGCGGATGTCATGTGTTGAGCTTGAATTACCATTGGAATTGGTATATCGCCTACAAAAACAACTCCTTCAAAACCGGGGTTGGATTTATACAATCTTACGAGTTCATTTTTTATCTGATCCGGATTTTTCCAATTATCAACAAGTATAAAAGTCGATAATCCGTCATTTTCAACTGCATTTCTATAATCTGTGATAGAGCTCTTACACTTATCATAAGTTATTTTGTCAACAATTATTGCGAAAAAAGATGAATGTTTTTGAGTTGGTTTAATTTCTTCTAATTGCGCATAAAATTGAGTATTACAAATTATTACAATAATCAGTATAAGGATATATTTTGGTTTCATTTAAGTTCCATTTTAATTATTATTTCGTTAAAATCATTTTTTTAGTTTCAATATTGTTAGCCGTTGTAATCGTATAGAGATAAACACCGCTCGATAATTTTGATGCGTTGAAATCAATTGAGTGCATCCCTGCAGATTTAATTTCATTAACTAACACTTCAACTTCTCTTCCAAGCACATCATAAATTTTAAGGAGAACGTGTTCTTTTGTATTAAGTCGAAATTCTATCTTTGTCGAAGGGTTAAAGGGATTGGGATAGTTTTGCTTTAGTGCAAACTCACCGGGTAGATAATTATCTTTAACTCCAACAATTGTTCTTTCACCTAAAATATAACCCGTTGAAGTCCCAAAGAAAGGTTTACCGGTCTGCGAAATTCCTGCACCAAACATTAAAAACTTACCTGCAAATGTTGAATCAAGACTCCAGCTGTTTCCCAAATTGGTGGTTCTTAAAATTAAACCATTATATAAAGCAACATACCCTAAGGAATCACCTGAAAAAGCAACTTTATAGAATCCTGAATCGATGTCCGCTATACCATGCTCGATATAATTCCAATTGGCACCTTTATCAGTAGTAAGAGACATAAATTTTTCACCAATTGCAAAAGCTCTATTCTCATCAATTTTTGCGACTTGCTCAAAATCAGTACCTAAAGACAAACCGACCGGGAAATTATTTAATGTTGCCTGAGCCCAATTTACCCCACCGTCTGTTGTTCGTAATGCCCAACGATCGGGTCCTAAAGCAACACCGTTATCAGCATCAAAAGCTACAAAACCTCCTGAGATATAACCCGGACCGGCAATCATTAAGGATTGATTCCAAGTTTCACCTGCATCGGTAGTTTTAAGAATATAATATTCGCTATAATCATTAAGACTGAAAAAAGCATAACCGGTATTATCATCAGCAAAATCAATTCCACCCACAAGGTTTCTTGCATTGGGATTTACGGGTTGTGAAACCGTTCGCCAGGTTTGTGCAAAATCAGTTGATTTAACTATATGTCGATTCTCCTTAAGAATAAAGAGATTATTATTTGGTGTAACGGTCATCGCACTTGAAATATTTCTTCCTGCTTGTGATAAGTAACTCCATTCGTGCCCCTTGCCGTCTGCGTTAAAATAAACGTCACTATTTCTTGTGATTGCAAAACCTTTATTATTAAAAAATTTGATTGAGACAACCGATGTCGGAGCTTTCAGAGGAAGTATGTGCCAGTTAACACCAAAATCATTTGAATAGATAAAATGTCCCGAAGTTCCGAGTGCGAATAGAAAGTCTCCGTTACCATACAACGCCTGCAATCCGAATGCAAAATCGAGAGCTGTTGATGACCAAGTCTCACCGCCATCAGTAGTTCGTGTAAAGAATGCTTTACTGAATCCATCGCTTCCCACTGCAACACCTTCAAGACTATTCTTAAAGTAACCGGCTTTTACACGATCATAAATATTTGTAAAAGATTGACTCTTCTTTGTCCATGTCATTCCTTTATCGGTAGATTTATAAACAGGAACCATTACACCGGAAAATTCATTCCCTTCTCCCATCGTAATAACTTCGGTATCGGTTAGAAACTTTACATATTTCTGATCGCGGAAAAAATTGTCAACTATTGCTGTTGAATTTGTCCATGTTTCACCGAAATTAGTTGAATATCTTTGTAAATCTTTTTTATCACCAACAAGTACACCATCATTTCCGTTAAAAGTAATATCGTACCACCGTCTAAGAAGCGTTGCAGAGACAAGAGAATCTTTAACCGCCCATGTTTCACCGCCGTTTGTGGTTTTTAAAAGATAGATTGATCGAAGTTTTCCGGCAATTATAAATCCGGTATTTGCATCAAAAAATTTCATAAGATCAAGAATGCTAAACGCTACAGTTGGAACTGCTGCAGCATATGAAAACTCAACCCATGTAAGTCCGCCGTCGGTTGTTTTAAATACCGAACCGTCTACAGTTCCCATCCAACCGTTATTGACATCCACAAAAGATACTTTTGCTAAATCTTTATCAGTATTAGTTGTTAACTCACTCCAACTTGAACCACTGTTGGTAGTTTTGTACAAAATTCCGTTATTACCGGCAAGCCAGCCATGAGTCCCATCAACAAAAGAAATATCTCTTATAATTTCTTTTATATCCGGTGTTGATAGTATCTCCAAAGTTTGAGCATTAACTGAGTAAGTAATTGTAAAGAGAAAAATGATTAAGAATAATTTTTTCATTTTCCGTAACTCCTGTTTTATTTAATAAACTTTTATCCTGTATTCTATAAAGGCACTTAACTTTGAATTTGAAGAACTGCTAAACAAGGAGTTGACATCCGGTTTTAACTGTAAAAAATTTAAGTGCAAGTAGATAAGATCAGATTGATTTATATTTAGTACAGCGGTTGCTGTAATGATGTGTCCGCTATACTCGGATTGATCGTAAAGCAAATCATATTTTCTGAACAAATCATAATATGGGCTGCTCCCTGAATTTGTGATTTGATTATTTGAAACGGACTTGATCAAATATGAATAACTTATTATGGTTTGCAGATAATCAGTAATCTTTGAAGATGCCCCGCCACGAACAAATATGTTCGTTGAATTATAGTTAGAAGTTATTGCTGAATAATGATCGACCTCATTATTTTTCTTTAATTCTAATCCGGTTTCAATTCCCAGACTGACATTTTTTACAAGTGGAGCTTTCAATCCTACTTCAATTGAATGATTACTAATTTTCCTATCGTAATAAAGGACATTATAAGGTGAGTATTTTGCCCAGCCATTTTCATTATTAAATTTGTAAATTAATCCGGACTGCCATCCTTCGGAAATATTATGAAGATATTGCAAACCACCTTGAATAATATCATTGCTCCAAAATCCTTCTGACTTAGGACTGATAGCATCATCTTTCAAATTTGTTTTATTAAATCCGGCGTAAAAATATCCGGTTACAATACTCGCGGAAGAAGGATTTAATGTAAATGTTAGTCCTCCTGAATAACCGTTAATATAGGAATACCTTGTCTCGGACTTCTTTCTAAATACATTCGGGTAATCATAACCTTTGAATTTTATAATGATTGTTTCTTGAGTGAGTGCTCCTTCATCTTCACGGTATGCAATTCTTTCATTGTTATCATAAACATTTGCTACTAAACCCATCTGAAAATTAGAAGACAGCTTATAATTAATTCCAATACTCGTATGAATATCGCGGTGAATAGCGGTCGGACGCGGAGAAACCTGTTTCATAGCTTCATCAACAGAATAATTCAATAACAAACCTGCTGAAATTTCATCGGTTATATCAATTGAATATTCAGCATTCATTAAAATTCCGTTTATGCGACTATTTCCTGTTGTGCTGTCACCTATCAAGAATGGATTACCGGTTTGATATTCTCTTGTGAAAATCCAATTCCAATCACGTCTCTCATTTCTTTGGAATCCAAAACTTCCTTTAAACCTTTGAGTGGCATCAATTTCTTTTTTTCCTGAAGCGCCGAGATAATAGTTTCTGAGCGACTTGGGTTCGGTGAACTTTTTGAAAGAACCATCACTTAAATCATTTTGAGATTTAATCGAAAGGAGTTCGTCACTTGAATCAAAATCAAGCACTGCAGGGTTACTTCCAAAATAATAAGAATTGACTTCTATTGAGTTTTTAAATATTGTATTAAATCCGGTCGGAAATTCTTTAATATCTTGCGCAACAATAGCACAGTTTATAATGGATAATAGAATTATGAATCTTTTCATTTAGATTTTTTCTTGATTACTGATGATATCTTCCGGGTGATGGTGTATTTAGTACTTTGAAGTCAACAGATGAATTATTTTCATCTTTCAAAATTTTTCTTCCTTGATCTGAAATTAATAATCTCTCCATTGATTTCCCGGTGTAAAATTGAATGCTTCCGGTTGCCCCGGCATCAATACCCTGATTCAATATTTTTTTATCTAATCTTGTTGGGTCATCAAGATATTCGACACCATCTAAAACTGCAGTATAAGGGATTAGGAAATGATCATCATAAGTGAGTAATAGTACTGAATCAGCCGGTATTTTTGCTAAAACCAAAGCTCCTCTTTCGCCAGCAATTAACCAATCGTTACCGGCATCCTGAAAAATCCTAACCATATTCGGAATGGCAGGATTATCTACATCGGGAGCGTCATCTTTATAAAATTCAAAGTCAGCATGAGAGAGGTCAACACTATTTGGTGCGTTGATACGATGATCGATAGCATCTTGCGCACAAAGTATAAACTGTCCCGGTTGAATCGGATAATCAGTTCCGTTGCCGGGAAAAGTCCAAATACTTTTTGAATGAATATATTTTGGATCATCGACAAAATTTAATCCGAGATAACCGCTATAGTAAACTACTGCAATAACAAGTCCGTCAAGATAAAGAACAGAATCGGTTTGATTAAATATTTCAACGTATTTATCATGATAATAAAGACCCGATCCTTGTGGACCTGACGCATAAATTTCACTGATTATCAGTGGAGATGAGCCAACTATCATTTCCATTTCAACAACAATCGGATTGTTGTTACTGGCGTTTAATTCTATTATCCGTTTATTCTTGTTAGTTAATTTTACATTTGATGCAGCTGTTCCGCTTGCAATTACCATTTCATCGGATGTAATAATTCTATTTGCGGTTACTAAATAAACGTCTGAGATTACTTTGTTTACATTAATTACACCATTTGAATCGGATTCAAAAATATATTCTTCACCTAGTAAATTTGATTTCAAAGTAACAACGGCATTTCGGACAAAATCAGTTCCATATATTGAACTCATCAGTCCGGAATTATCTTTTAATACTAGTTGAAAATTTACTTCTCTTTCGGTTACTTCCGGTTTTGTATCAACTCCAAGTATATCGCTGCATTTTATTGAAAGAAAACTAAGCAACACCGATACTATTAAAATTATTTTATATTTATTATTCATATTATCATCTCTTCACTTATCAAATCGTTACTTAAAATTAAATGTTGAACTGAAATCAATCCCATAAAAAATATTCGGGTTTCTTCTCTCATATGTGGGGGAAGCAGCCGAACTTCTGCGCACCTGATACAACGGTTGATTATTAAAGAAGTTATTCACATAAAAAGAGACTACAGCACCACGCCACAATGATTTACTCACTTTCAAGTTGAACAACCATTTGTTCGGTTTATCTTCTTCAAATAATTGAAAATCTTGGATTGTTCTTCTTATCGAAGAATATTGAGCATCTGCTCGTTCATTTTCGGGAATCATAATTAACTGTCCGGTTGAAGTGTAATATCCAAGCGCCAATGTATCTGCAATATTCCTTCTACCGTTAATTTCTATAAGTTTTTGCTGAATATGCAGAGTAAGCCACATTCCTAAAGTTTTTGCCTGAATTTCAAAACGATAATTAATCAGTAAATCTTTATAATAATTTTCTTGTTGAGTGAACAATGGCATTACTTCTTCGTTAAGTGATTGAACCATTCTCGCTGAAGAAAAATAAACCCCGTTGCTGGTTCCGTTTTCAGAATATGTATATGCAGCATCAACTTTAATAACTGTATTAATGACCGGAATCCGTTTTGTAGTCAGTGAGGCTTCTATGCCTTCAACATTTTGCCAACCATTATTTGCATAACGTGAATAGGAGTCAAGATATACCCGTGTAATACTTGCCGTAGATTGATCTGGCCAATTCGGGAAAGCTCTTTTATAATAAGTTGTCGGCTCACCAAAACCCTGAAACATCCCATCCGATTTATTTTTATAACCCGTAATTGATATTCCTAAAAACTCATACTGATGATCTATACTGAATTCATATTTCTTCTGCGTATATCCTCTAAGACTCGGATTTGCCTGTTGTCTAATGAATGTTGAAACTATTGAAAAATTACTATCCGGATATTGCGGATTTACAACAGAAACTGTATCAATAATGTCAAAATATCTTTCTTGCGCATAAATCATTCCAAGGGGTGGTGATTTTGAAGTTACTCCAAAGCCTAATCTAATCTGTGTATCTTTTGTTAAGTTCATTGAAAATGTAATTCGGGGATTGAAATAACTTCCGTTCTTCGACTCTATTAAATCTCCCTGTCCGATTAAACCTTTGAAATTAAACCCTTCCGGACGATAAATCTCATAACGAAATCCCGCTTGTAATGTGAATGGTTTCCATAGCGTTCCTGTAATTCGATCTTCAGCATAGAAACTTAGAATTGTGTACTCCGGAATTTCATTATATGACCTCAACCGTGGAGTAGTGGTAGATACTGATGGAGGGAAAAATGGATCAAAGACAATTCCCTCTCCTTTGTTAAAATCATTTCGATATGTTAATCCGAACAATAAACCATTTAGATAATCATCAAAAAAGAATTTATAGTTATAATTTACATCTGCATAAATATTCCAAACATCACCTTTGATGTTTTTCGAACCGAGATAAGAACCGAAGACTATTCTTCCTTCTTGTGAACCTTCAGTTAAACGTCCGGAAAGTACAATGTTATCACGTGACACTAATCGTTGGTCATAAGAATTTTGCTTGGTATATGATATCGATAACTTTGTTGAAAGTTTATTAAAAGAATCAAAGTATTGTGAATAATCTCCTGTGTATTTAACATTTACATCTCTATTGTACCAAGCTTCCCGTAAAGCATAACCCGGTTTTTCTTTATACTCATCGAATGAACGAGTGAAATAAACTATGTTTTTAAAGTTGTACTCTTCAGTATCATTTTCTAACGAAAGTTGACCGGCTACTCGAGTATAGCCGTCTCCTTCAACACGAATATCTCTCTCAGAAGAAGCTAAATTAAAATTTCCGTTCAGCACCCAATTATTAAAATCATATCCGGCGCTGAAATTCATTTCATAAAGTTGCGGATTATATTTTATCTTAAGTTTTGGGATCTCTGCATTAGCTTTGGTTTTAACCAGTAACAATCCATCTGTAAGATCACCATATTGAACCGAAGGAATTCCCCTTATTACTTCGACTTCTTTGATGTTCTCAGCGGGAATGGAGCGAAGGTCAATACCACTATTTGCGGTTGAATAACCAACTCCAACTTGCAAATTTGCGTTGTTGGAAATCGGAATACCATCTAAAATTATTTGTGTACCAAGAGCATCCCCACTTCTAATTTGAGCTTTCTCCGCATTATTTAATGTGGGATTTGTAGTTTCCACCCCGGGAGTAAGTTTCATTACATCATTCAAACTAGAAGCCTGCATGTGTTCGATTTCACCGGATGAGATTGTGGTTTTTGTCTCCGGAGTAATCGGAAGGAAATCACTTTTAGCAACTACCTCTATAGTTCCAATTTCAAAAGAAGTACTTTTTAATATGAAATTTTTTTCGAGGTTTTTATTATTTATGACTTCTATTTTCTGAGTTACCTTTTCATAACCGATAAACGAAACTTCAAGGGTAAAAGTACCGCTTCTGGAAATAATTTTGTAATTCCCTTTTTTGTCTGCAGCAGTTCCGTTGTTCGTCTCTTTTAAAATAATATTAGCAAAAGAGAGAGGTTCACCTTTTTCATCAGTAATTCTTCCCGAAACTGTTCCGGTATTGGATTGTCCGTAAAGAGAAACTGCAATTAAAAATGTAATAAAAAGGATGTAATAAATTTTCATAAGACGAAGTTGTGAGAAATTGAAAGTTATCGGATTAATCTTATTCTTAATAAATGCCGGGACAAGCCCGGCATTTCTTTAGAACAGTTAATAACTTAAAAAAGTTATTTAATGAGAATCATTTTTTTCTTGGCATTGAATGAACCGGCGTTAATCTCATAAAAATAAACACCGCTTGAAAGTTTTGTCGCATTAAATTCTACGGAATAATTTCCTGCATCTTGATTTTCATTTACAAGACGTGCTACTTCTTTTCCAAGAATGTTATAAATCTTGAGTTCAACATTCGCTTTAGTTGCCAATGAGTATTTAATTGTTGTAACCGGATTAAATGGATTCGGATAATTCTGTGCTAATTCAAATTTAGCAGGTGCTCCGATGTTAACTTCAACAACGTTAGAATATTCATAAGTACCATCAAAATCGATTTGTTTTAATCGATATTGAACAAGACCATTTGTCTGAGGATTATCAGTATATGAATAACTTGTTCCTTCAGATGTTGTTCCTTTACCGCTGATAAAAGAGATTTTATTCCAACCAATGCCGGAATTTCTTTCAACTTCGAAACCTTTATTATTTGTTTCGGTTGCGGTTTTCCAGTTCAAGCTAACTTGATCATCAACAACATTAGCGCTAAATGAAACAAGATTTACAGGAATAAACGGACTTGAGTAACCTTTAAGGATTGTTCCTTGAGTACCTGATAGCCACATATCATCTCCGACCACAGCAAAACTATATAAAGTATTTCCAGTTGCCGGTTTGGTATTATTCCAAGTTGTTCCACCATCTGTTGTATAATAGATAGCACCATTTATACCTGATAACCAATAAGTGTTACTGTTTCTGAAACCTACTCCCCATAAACTATTTCCATCAAATTCAGTTGGAAAAGTTAATGCAGTCCAGGTTACCCCGCCATCTGTAGTTTTACTTGCTACCGGATTAGGGCTATTATAACCGGCAATTACACCAAAATTATCATCATAGAATCTAACAGTAAAGAAAGAACCCGGAATATTTGTGGTTACTGCAGTCCAGGTTGCACCACCATCGGTTGTCATAAATGCTTTAGCGCTTCCACCGACAGCAATAGTTTTGTTAGCTGAAAAAACATGTGCTGCATATATGGCTGTTGTTCCAAAAGGAGTATTTGCATTTGCCCATGTTGTTCCACCGTCAGTGGTTCGAATAATTCCTCCCGTTGAGGTAAATGCATAACCATTATTATCATCAACAAATCCAATATCATTAAAGTTTGGAGTAAGTGTTATAGGAGTAGTCTGTTGAACAAATGTTGCACCTGCGTCTGTTGTTTTAAAGATTGCATTTCTTCCACGTCCGACATACCATGTCGTTGGTGAAGGTGTTGCGACAGAATAAACAATGTTCTTAAAGTTGTAACCAACATCAGACCAGGTAGCACCACCGTTTGTGGTTTTAATTAAAAAGCCTAACGAGTCTCCGGTAGTAGTGGAACCAGCAGTACCGATACCAAGGTTTGCATTTATGAATTTAATCATTCTGATTTGAGTATATGTAACAGTTGTACTAAGTGCTGTGAATGTAACTCCATCATCAGTACTTTTAAAAGTTGTACCACTTCTACCAACAGAGTAAACAGTATTTCCTAATGCAGAGGTAGCATATTGTGGTTCAGACAAAGTAACACCGACTGTCCAGGTTGCACCACCATCGGTAGTTTTAAATACATTACCATTATTGTTGTTTGTCACATATCCGGTTGTAGCGTTAATAAAGTAAACTGAATTTGGAACAACGAGACCATCTGTAATTGAATTAGTCCATGTAACTCCACCATCTGTAGTAGCATAAACTCTACCACCATTTTGAGTAGCAATCCAGCCTGTTGTAGCATTAATGAAATGAGTTCCCCACATTGATTGGGTTACCCCTGCAGGACCGGTTGCAGTCCATGTAGCTCCACCATCAGTCGATTTTCTGAAAGAACTGGTTGATGCAGTACCGAAATAAATTGCGTCAGCAGCAGGGGTTGCGATTGAATAAATCGCTGTTGTTACTCCTGAAGTTAATGGAAGCCATGTTGCACCAGCATCTGTCGTTTTCAATAGAGTTCCTGATGCACCACCGATATAACCGGTATTCGCATCAACAAATTCGATATCATAAAGGAGTACATCTACTCCCGAACTGACATAAGTAAAAGTTTCACCTCCATCAATGGTTTTCATGATAAGACCACTTGCACCGCATACAAATCCGGTAGTAGCATTGAAAAAGTACGCAGCTCTGAATTCTCTAGATAAAGTATCAACATTTTTAACACTCCAGGTTGTTCCATTATCTGTTGATTTTTGAACAGTTCCGGCGGCTCCAAATGCAATAACGGTATTTGCGTCAATAATTTTGACTGCTCTCATGGCATTTCCATGAGGTTTTGGGTTTAGCCAATCCCATGTGAATGTTTGCGGATAACTGTTAATAAACAGCAATCCGATTAATAATGTGAGCATTTTTTTCATAGTAACCTCGTTTTAAGTGATAAGTTAATTCTTTAATTTATTAATCTTCTTCATCAATGTCTACATCTATCGCCGGTTTTACAATTCCATTAGGAACTATTTTAAATGGATTCTCTAAATCCCTAGTTTCGGTTTCGGATGTAAAGACAGTTAATACTTTTTTAGTTAGGGCTTCCTTAATTTTCTCAACGTCTGTTTGAGCCGGATCAAAATATAAGAAAGCAGTTGGTTCCTCGGTAAACCTTGTTGAAAGTCTAACGATTCCGTCATCAGCCGAAAGATGGCTTGTTAACGAACTAAAATATCTTCTTAATGTTGGGACACCGGCTTCAGGCATCGGGAAAATAAAAACTGAGAGTTTTTCAGTTTCATAAGTTTTATAATCATTGAACAAACGGTCATAAGGTCTGAAAATTCGTTTTGTGTAATCAGCTAACTGAATAAAACCGTTTTGCTCTGCTTTTTCAACATCAAAATTCAATTCGATTTTCTCAACCCCTTTAGGTTTCTTTGCCATCACATAATCTTTTTCAATTTGTGCAACAATTTTTTTCACATCGGTAAGAGAAGGATCGTAAAATATTGTTGCAAGTACCGGTTCACCGAAATGAGTTTCAAAGCCGTAAACTCCTTCATCTTCTTTTAAAGTATAGAAAAGATTATTAAAATCAATAAGATCAAATAAACCGTTGATTCCACCTTCCCAAACAGCAAATGAATCTATTTTAGTTTTGGCTTTTCTTACTTCCATTTTAATTGGTGTGAAAAGTGATTTTTTAACTTTCTTTTCCGTGATTACAGCAGGATCGAAATATAGAACTACTGTATGTGATTTAGCATAAGCATCTAATCCATAAATTCCATCAATATTTTCAAGTTGATTTTTAAGGGATATTGCACTACCGTAACACTTAACATTTTTTAAACCAGATTGTGTATAAGTTTGAATGTTTTCAACTTTATCAAAATTTCCCCAACGTTCGTCAATTGTTGTAAATTCGAAGTTATAAGAAGCTCCGATGCTCAAAGCAACCAATACAACAGTAGCAATTGGAGCAAGATATTTAAGGTTTTTTTTGTCATCTATTTTCAATGAATTTCTAACTGGACAAGCATAAACACAATCTGTACACAAGTTACAATCTATATGATCTACCTTTGTATATTCAGAAATTTTAATCCCTTGTGGACATTTATCATCACATAATCCGCACTCGGTACAACTGTTTGTATTACGAACGATTTTCGGAAGGGGCATATAAAAACTCTTCATAAAACCGAGTTCATTTATTAGTCCCACAATTACGATCCCGAGTACCAACCATACAAGACTTAATTCGGCTCCAAGTGCATTTGAAATAATGTATAATATGATAATCGCTCCAACTGCAACAACATTTAGAAAGATATTACTTATTGCACCCAGCGGGCACAGATATTTACACCAAAAAAGTCTAAAGAAAATTGAGCCTAATACAGTAAGCACAAATGCCGGTATCGCAAGGTATAACGCAATATCTGAATTGTTGAAAAGATTGACGGAAGCAAAGTATGGATCAAATTCTTTACAAAACAATTCACTACTTGTCATAGTATAGTATAGTGTAATGAAAAGTATAACATATTTCAAAGAACGTAATGGCCTGTCTAAAAATTTCGGCATTTCCATTCTAATCTTAAATTTTTCGCCGATTTTCCCAAGCCATTCTGTAATTGAACCAATCGGACAAATATAACTACAGAATAATTTGCCGATAACAATAACTCCGATAAGAAGTCCAATCCCGAGCAACACTTGTGTTTCACTCATGTTGCATGACATTGTCCCCTGGTTTAGTTTACTACCCAGCGAGGACAATCCGCCAAAAGGACAGTAGGATTCAAAATCGGCTACATAAACCGGATCAAAAACCGGACGAATAGCCACATAACCAATTAATAATAAAATAATAGACTGAAAAGCTATTCTAATTTTATTTGTGTATTTCATTTTCAATTCCCCTCTGAAAATCTGAGAGGTTATTCTTTTTATTAATGAATAACCTCTTTAAAACATTTATTTAGTTAAAATCATTTTTTTAGTGCTGATGAAATTTTCACCATTTGATTGTACTGCATTAATGCGATAGAAATAAACCCCGCTATTCAAATTTGAAGCATCAAAAGAGAACTCATGTTTGCCTGCTTCAAATTCTTTATCAGCAAGAACTGCTATTGATTCACCAAGAATATTAAACACCTCCAGATGTACTTTTGCATTCATTGGAAGTGAAAACAAAATTGATGTATTTGGATTAAATGGATTCGGATAATTTTGAAGAAGTTCAAATTTGTCTGGTAGTTGAGCATCAATCGATACAACAGATGAATAAGAGAAAGTTCCATCCAAATCAAGTTGTTTAAGTCTGTAGTAATATTTAATTGGAGAAACGTCATTATCAGAATAGGTGTATTTATTCACTTCGGTTGATGTCCCTTTCCCTTGAACAAAACCGATTTTCGCAAATGTTGTATTATCGATACTTCTTTCAATATCAAAACCGTAATTATTTAACTCTGAACCTGTAGTCCAATCGAGCGTAATAATTCCATTTAAGTTTTTTACATTAAATGATGTCAATTCAACAGGAAGCGGGGCCGTACCGATTTTTGTAACGAAGATATCTTGTACACCTGAAGAGACTAAAGAGTCTACTCCGAATTTTGCATAGAGACTGAAATAACCGACTCCGTACAAATTACCACCGCGATCAAGTGCAGCACCGGAAGCAACATCAGCCTCTGAACCACCCCCTTGTTTTACCCAAATTATGTCCCCTGCTGCATTGCATTTTATAAAGAAAATATCACTTGAACCAATTGCTGTGAGATTAGTAGTTCCGAAAGTTGCGGTGCCGTTAAAATAACCGGTTCCCAAGATATACCCATCTGCATCTACCACTATATCATTGAGATAATCGGCTCCGGTTCCACCCCAATTCTTTACCCATTGGAAGTTTCCGTCGTTATCATACTTTGCAAGAAATGCATCAGTTCCGCCATTGCTAATTACTTCTGTTGTTCCGAAAGTTGCTGCACTATCAAATCTTCCCACAACATAAACACCACCAAAATGATCAACAGCAATTCCACTACCATCATCACTTGTTTTTGCTCCACCAGCTGATTTAGCCCAAACTAATGAACCATTAGGATCATACTTTGCAATAAATATTTCGCCTAAACCATTACCGTTTAAAACTGTTCCTGAAAATGTTGCTGTATCAGTATAAACTCCGGTAACATAAATATTTCCGGCTGCATCAATAGCTACATCGTTAGCTTGCTCACCGGATTTTAACCCACCACCGGTAACACCCCATTGTGCGACACCCTCACTACTATACTTCACAATAAAAACATCGCGTTGACCGTTTGTAGTAATTTTAACGTCATCAAATCGAACTGAGTCAACGGTCGCACTTCCATAATATCCAACAATCACAACATTACCCTGCAAATCGGTTGCTAAACCTCTTGTTGATGCTTGAGATACACTTTTACCTTCCTTTAACCAGATGTAATTGCCTGCTGTATCAAGTTTAGCTGTAAAAACATCCAGGTTACCTGAACTATTCACTGTATAAGAACCAAAAGTCGCAGCTCCAAAATAATGACCGGTTACATAAGGATTTCCATTTGGGTCAAATCCTACTCCGTAACCTCTATCGGTTAAAGTTCCACCACCACTTACACCCCAAAGAGCAATTCCATTGGGCGAAAATTTGGTTAAAAAGAAATCACAATTACCTGTAGCTGCGGAAGTTCTTGTTAAAACTGCTCCAGGAAAAGTAAGTGTGGGGGAGAAAAATTCTCCTGTTACATAAACATTTCCATTAAAATCGACTGCGACTGCATACGGCGCATCTCGCAGAGTTCCATTGCCTGCAAAACTCCAATGATAATCGGGAACTTGTGCAAAGATTGAAACTGTTAGTAGTAAAAAGAGAATGTAAATTGTACCAAGTTTCATAACGACCTCCTGTTTGTTTAGAGGGATTGCTGTTGGAGATTTACTGCCAACAGCCTACTATTTATTTATAATTCACTTATTAAATTATCAAGGGTATTTTTCTCAATCGGACCATCAACCACAATCATGAACCTGTCCGGAGTCAAATATTTTTTTGCAACACGCATAACATCTTCTTTTGTAACTGCTTTAATGCGGTCTGCTTTTTTATCAAAATAATCAAATGGTTTATTTTCTTTTATTGAATCAAAAACTATCTGTGCCACATCATCGGGAGTTTCAACGTGAAAAGGGAGAAGTCCGAGTTGACGATTTTTTGCTGTTATTAATTCTTCATCAGTAATACCATGCTCAAAGAATTTTTTAATTTCTGAGAATATTCCTTTAATAACTTTTTGAGTATTGTCTGGTCCGGTTTTAGTATTAAATTTCCAATAACCGAAATTATCACTCGTTGACCAAAGTTCACTTTTGATTCCGTAAATTAAACCTTGTTTATCTCGAAGTTCAATTCCCATCCTTGATGTAAGTGCACTTGAAGCTAAAATATAATTCATTACCGCAAGGGCTTCAGCTTCATTTAACAACACTTCATTTGTTGGAGCAAATCCGATATTAATTGTACATTCTTTATATTCTTTTTCTGGAAATACTTTTACGATTTTATCATTCAACTCTTTGATTTTTGGAGTTTGAATTATTTCAAAAGCAGGTGAATCATTTTTCCATTCGCCAAAATATTTGTCTGCGAGATCACGCATCTGCTCAGGAGTCATATCACCAATCATTAATATAGTCAGATTTTCAGGTCTGAAATATTTTTTATGAAGATTTATTAAATCATCTTTAGTTATTGATTTTATTGACTCTTCCGTACTATTATATTTTGTTATTGGATGATCACCCATTAAAGTATTAAACATTTCATAGAATGCTTTTATACCGGTCTTCTTGAAACGATTTTTTGCACCATTAATATGGCGAGGTTTTAGTTTGCTCACTTCCTCATCAAGCATGGCGGGAAGTGTAACCAGATCATATCCCGTTTTAAACATCTCATCTGCATCTTCAATTAATGAATTACCCTGGAAATAAAATCCACGATAACTACCGCTCACTGCAAATGTAAATGGAACAAATGCCATGCGTTCCGAGAGTTCAGTGTAATTCATTTTTTGTGAACCACGATTCATTAAATCGGGCAATAAGTTTGCAATCCCAGGTTGTTTCCCTTCAAGATTTTCGGGGATATAGCCGGTTTCAATCATACCGACAACAGAGACTGTAGGGATAAGATGATTTTCGATTGTATGAATTTTTACACCATTTTTTAGTCTCATAGTTTTGATAAGATGAGCAATCGGTTTTGGTTTGATAATATCTTCTTCAACATATACAGGTTCAAGATTATTAATGATCTCTAAAGCTTCAATTGGTGGTTGAAAATAAAATTTATCTTGATCTTGGAAATGATAATCTTCACTGTCAGATTTCTCTTCCAATTCTTCACCGGTATTTACTTTATTTCCTTTTTTTACACCTTCTTTTGGTAATGAATAAGCGATTGATACTTGTTCATCAGTAAAATATTTATTAAAGACTCGAATTATATCCTCTTTGGTAACACTGTTTATGCGGTTATCAAATTCTTTTTGGAAATCCCAGCCAAAGAAAGTTTCGTAACGGCTAATTCGTGATCCTATGTCAGCATTCTTTATATAAGAAGTAACTTGATTGAATTTATATCTATTCTTTACTTTCTGAAGTTCATGATCGGTAACAGGTTCTGTTTGCATCACTTTAATTTCATCCCAAATTAATTGCTCAATTTTGTCGAGACTACTATCAGGTTTAGCTGTAGTACTTATTGAAAAGAAAGTGGGGTCTTTTGTCATTCCAAAACCGCCTGCAACAGAAGAACTAATCTGATGCTTTTCTACTAATTTTTTGAACAAGCGAGCGTCTCTACTTTTTTCACAAAGAATCATTCCACCTACTCGCAATGCAGGAGCATCTTCACTCTCATAAGTAGGGACAACGAACGCCATTCTCATACTCGACTCAGAATTATCAGCATGGCGAAGTGTTAAAGTTTTGCGCACGTTCTGTTTTTCTTGGTGAACTTTAATTTCTTTAACTTCAGGACCTTTTGGAATTTTACCGTAATACTTCTCAACTTTTTTTACCATTTCATCTGTTTCAAAATCGCCGATCAAAACTAAGAATGCATTATTAGGAGTATAATATTTTTTGTAATAAGTATATGCTTCATCTCTGGTCATATTCCTTAAATCGGTAGGCCAGCCGATTATCGGATCACGATTAGGATGCGAAGTAAAAACTAGTGAATTAAATACCTCACGCATAATTCCACTTGCTCCGCTTTCAGATCTCATTCTTCTTTCTTGAATGATAACTTCTATTTCAGATTTGAATTCTTCCGGATCGAAAGTTGCGTTTTGCATTCTATCAGATTCAATATCCAGGGCAACATCAATTTTATTTGCGGGAAGATATTCATAATAACTTGTCATATCATTTGCCGTAAAAGCATTAAAAATTCCTGAATTTGCAGAAATAGTTTTTGATGCTTCACCCTTACCATATTTCTTCGTTCCTTTGAACATTAAATGCTCAACAACGTGTGAAATGCCTGTAATACCAAGTTGTTCATTTCTGGAACCGACACGATATGTTAATTGATGATAAATCAATGGAGCAATGTGGCGTTCCATTGTTAAAATAGTTAATCCGTTTTTCAACTGATGCTTATAAATTTTTCCTTCTTCATATTTCTTAACTCCACCGGCATGTATACCAATCGAAAATAAAATTACAAAGGTGAAAAATTGAACCGATAGTGAACTGATTTTTTTCATTGAATTACCTGAATTATAAATACTTATTGACTAACTTTTTTGGTTTCGGGTCGATGTACTCTCATTCTTTGCATCGATTCCTTGACAAGATCTACTTTTTCATCATTTGATAACGCTCTGTAAGCCGGTGGATTATCAGTATTAGCCAGAATCCATGCGGTGACATAAGCAAGCTTTGTTACTTTTTCTGTTTTATCAAAATCAATTAATTCAGTATCATCTTTGGGAGTATGATACTCATCATGTAAACCAGAATGGAAGAAAATTGATGGGACTTCTTTTCTGATAAATGGACCTTGATCACTGGCGAATGTAAGAAGACCGACATTATACAACACTTCAAAATCAAACTTAGTATTAGCTTCTTCAACAACTTTTTTCATATCGCTTGAATAGAAGATACCACCTGCCCAAACAAGCTTAGATTCATTTCTACCGATCATATCGAGATTAACCATTCCTTTAGTAACATCTATTTTCTTGAATGGATTTTGATAAGCATAATATCTTGAGCCAAGTAATCCCATTTCTTCAGCATTGAATGCAATAAAAATCACACTTCGTTTAGGTCGGTTTTTAGAAAATGCTTCTGCAATTTCCAATACACCAGCTGTACCGGAAGCATTATCATCAGCACCATTATGTATTTTACCTACATCGGATTTACTCATTGCTCCGAAATGCCCTACTCCCACATGATCAAAATGAGCACCGACCACAATAAATTCATTTTTTAAATTTGGGTCGCTTCCTTCCAGATAACCTACAATATTTTGAGAAGGGATTAACTTCGTATTATATTTTACATCGAGTGTAAGAGTTTTATCTTTAATTTCATGTGAGATTGGTTTCAAAGTTGATTCAAGTTTTATTAGTTCATCTTTCAATCCTTTTAATGAATTGTCAAGAATAGCCGCTATAACGTTATTATCCACATACACTATTGGTGCTGATTCGGATGTTTTTAGTTCAGGCAAAGAATGTTGTTTTTTTGCAAACATATTCAAATAGCCTTGGTATGAGACAGCAAAAGGAGCGTTATCTTTTAATGGTGAACGAATTACGATTACCGCTAAAGCTCCTTTTTCAAAGGCGACAGATGCTTTTTTCTTAATGCTTATATAATTTGAACCTTTTGCATTCTTACTGAATATACTGTTCGCATCTTGTTCCTGTGGATAACCTTCAATTATAACCACAATTTTATCTTTTACAGAAATATCTTTTCCGTCCGAGGTTTTATAGTCACTGTAATTCCAAGATGTTTTATCAATACCATAACCAAGAAAAACAACAGGTGCGCTTACGAGAATATTTTGTGAACCTTTATAATCCACAATAAATTGTGAACCAAATTGAAATGATGCTTCTTTTTTAGAATTAGTTTTCGCATAACTAAGTGTTAAAGCACTTTCATCACTCATCTGAGTTTCAAGTATGAAAAACTTCTGAAAATAAAGGTCTGAATAATCTTTCTCACTATCATCTTTAGTCTTAACCATTGGTCCGTCATCGTCATCCGGTAAATCGAAGACCATTCGTTTTCCTCTATTTTCATCAAATGGTTTTAACTGTAATTCATAAAAACGATTAGCAATATATTTTGATGCAATCATATTTTCTTCAGTGCCTGCGGCTCTACCTTTTAGGTCATCCGAAGCGAGATAAGTAATATATTCTTTTAGATCACTGCTTTTAATTACTTTTAAACCAGCTTCATAACCAGATGGAATCTGCGCAAAAGAGTTTATTGAATAGAGCAGAATAAATAGATAAGCATAGAGCACTGAACGAGATTGTTTCATTAGTTTTCCTTATTGAATTATTTGATTAAAATCATTTTACGAACTAGCGAATTACTACCGGCTTTAATCTTATAAAAATATACCCCCGTTGATAATTCTTTTGTTGTTCCATTTATTGCATTAAAGTTCACACTGTAAATTCCGGGTTGTTTGAACTCA
>JAGUXE010000222.1 GCA_020061995.1 Ignavibacteriales bacterium
GTTTCAGCCATTAAATCTGCATAACATAAATCAAATATTTTTTTATTGATAGGATTTCCATCTCCATGCGTTACTCTTCTTAGATCAAATTCAGGAAAGAGAGAAATATCTGCATATGCTTCATTCCCTTTTAGCGGAATGAAAATTTCATCCATAAGAATAATTGACGAGGCATTTAAAGTCAGCTTTAAATCTTCAATTCCATTATCTGAAGTCTTGAAGTAAGGGTGCCAACCAGACCAAAATGGTATTGGAAAATCACTCAGATTTTTTCCTTTCACTTCAATTAACAGCTGATCAGATGTTAAAGTGAAATAAATAAAAACATCTACATCAAAAGGATAACCATCAAACTCTGCTTTACGAATTGAGGAATTTTTAAGCTGAATTCTGATCGAGTCATTAGAGTTAAAAATGTTTTCAACTTCAAACAATTTCATTGATGTGAAACCATGTATAACTCTTGTTTTTGGGGCAATCGGTTTTAAACTATGTTGATTTCCTAAAAACGAATAACAATCATTCTCTATACGATTTGCAAAAGGTGTCATTATCCAATTGCGTGATCCATTCCCGGTATCAAACTCTTCAGGAGAAGAATAGCCATCGAGCACAGAAACAAATTCCCCATTTTTGTTAAATGATAACGAGAGGGGAGTTGCTCCTGTAAGACAAAATTCAAATTTAACAGATTCACTAAAAACTGATATTTTTTTGTGTGCTCCAAAAATAGTTTCCTTAACTTCGTACATTGGAATTCCTTTGTTTAATTAGAGTTCGTCTAAAATTACAGCAACTGCATTCAGCAGAATCGCATAATAATTTTGAAAAATCCTTTATGAAAAATTCTTTTGTTATATCTTTAAATTTATGACATTCACTGAAAAAATATGTTAATTTGTTAAATCCGGTAAATGGTGCTAAATGATTACATACTATGTGGTTATGAAGATTAGTAAACCCTCGGCTACAGCCTGGTACTTGTGTAAGATTAAGCACTTTTCCACTCGAAACCGAAATGGGGAGCACGTCCTTTTCTTTCCAACAAAATGAATTAAGCCATGGTAAGTTATGAATAACTTCAAGATAATGAATATAGCTCATTGAAGTAAAATCTGTTCCTAGGAGGAGTATGCTCCCATTATTTTGATCAAGCCATTCGAGAGGACTCCCTAATCCGAGTGGACTTGCTGGATTATTATACGCTCCAATTTCTGCGCATGCTCCCCATAAAGCAAATGAATGAGTTGCCGAGGATGTTCTGATTACTCCATCCATTTTTCTAAAGGTTTCAGATATTGCCCCTACTAATGATTCTGAATCAGTTTTTGTGAACAAAGTTTCTTCATTATCAGTTTTTTTAAAATTGTACGTGAATGTTGGAATCATTAAAGATCCATCTTCACCGATGTAATTCATTAACTTTTCCAAAAATTGATTCGGTGATTCAACATTCAGACATTCACGAATTTTTTTAAATGATGAATGCAAAATTAGATTTGAACCCTTTTTCAGTCCGATATGTTTGAAGAACTCGACTAACATTTGATTCTATCAATATTAAAGTTGTTAAGAAACTGTCTACAAAATGATTTCGATGTTTATTACAGTATCTTTATACTCTTCAACTTTTATTAGATTGTCTTCTACAGATTCACCATTAATCTTTATTGAAGTAAATCCGGTGTTTTTGCCATAGGGATTTTTCACTGATAAATTAATTGTTTTTCCTCTGAATTTTCTAGTAGCCGAATATTCCTTCCACTTTGAAGGAATGTTCGGATTTATCATAAGACCCTTGATTGATGTTCTGAAACCTAGAATATAATCGATTCCGTTTCTTAGCATCCAAACCGCTGTTCCTGTAAGCCAACTATGACTAGCTTGTCCCTCAGTCGGGTGATCTGGACTAGTAACATATTCTGCATATACATAAGGTTCAACTTCATACTTATCAATTCTTGCGGAAGAATTCGGTGGCATCATTCGAGAATAAATATCATACGCACCTTCAACATCACCATTTATTATTGAGGCTAGAACAAACCACGAGGATGCATGATTGAAAATAGCACCATTCTCCTTTTTTCCGGGAACACATCTGCTTATCAAACCTACATTCTCTTCTACTTTTGTATAGGATGGCCAACAGATTTGAATTCCATTGGGACGAGCTAATAATTTTTTTACTGAGTTCAATGCTTTGTCACCACGATCTTTAGGTGCCAAACCTGATATTACAGACCAAGTCTGTGAATTTATAAATATTTTTCCTTGTCTTGCTTTTTTAGTGCCAAGTGGTGAACCATCATCTTTAAATGCTCTAATATACCAATCTCCATCCCATGCGACTTCATTTACTATTTTGCCAATTTTCTCGTACTCTTTTTTCCAACGATTTTGTGTTTTCGTATCTTTTTTCAATTTCAATAATTCAAAAGTCTTCTTAATTACATAACCAAGGAAAAATGCTCCCCAGATGGTTTCTCCTTTCCCTTTCGGACCAACTTTATCAAGTGTGTCATTCCAATCTCCATTCATAATTTTTGGGATTCCACGCTCCGAGGTTGCAGAGAGTGCAAAGTCGATTGCTTTCTTCATATGTTCATATACTGAACCTTCGCCACCATCATAGTAAGGAACCTTTTCATCAAGGATTGAAAGATCAGCAGTTTCATTTAAATACTCAATTATCCCGAAAGGAACCCAAAGTGGTGTATCGGAGTGATTAGTTTTTTCACCCCACTCTGTAATCTTAAAGAAATTATGAAGGGTTGATCCATTCTTAAATTGAAATCTAAGGGCATTTAATAATCGTTTTTTTACTCGATCGGGTTCAACCATAACAACACCAAGAATATCCTGAAATTGGTCACGCATTCCGGTTCCGAATAATAAACCGCCATGATAGTAGCCGGAATTTCGTGCCATATCAAAAGTTACAGCTGCCTGATATTGATTCCACACATTCAACATAGTATTAAATTTTTCATCCGGTGTACATACTTGAACATGCGATAAGTAATTCATCCATTTAAGTTTTAAATTTTCAAATTTATTATTGATTGTTTTTAAATTGACAAGGTTTTTCCAATCTAGAGATTTATATGGATTTTTATCTTCTTTATTTGAAACAGCAAAAACAAATGCTGCTTCTTTAGATTTACCAGATTGAAGTTTAATTTTTGATTGAAGAGCTGCTACCGGTTCACCCGCAGTGATTTCAGTATTAAACATCTTTCCATTCTCAATTGCTATTGGATTGGCTTCAGATCGCCATTTACCAATGAATTTATCCAGACTTCCATCAAAACCTGAAATCGGTAAAGTAGAGGAAAAATATATATTATATTTCCAATCAAGATTTGGTTGTTCAACACTGACTTTGCGATTTAAAACCCAATAACGACGTGTTGCAACAAGGGTTTTATTCGGTTTATCAAAATAAATTTCTGTAAAATGTTTATCATTAGGTTGATTGATTATATCGTTAAGAGCATTTCCCATCATCAATTCTGTAAATGCATAAATTTCGAGTTTTCGATTTTTTCCACTGAGATCGGTTAATTTGAATTTCCAAATTTCTGCATTAACATCGGTTGGAACGAAGTAAGTTAACTCACCTCGAATTCCGCTTATTTCTGTTATGATAGTCGTGTAGCCTTGTCCATGATGACATTCGTAAAGATCATATTTTTTGTCGATTGTAGGTGCCCAACTCAAAGACCAATATTCACCCGTTTCAGAATCCTTCACAATTACATAACGTCCCGGACGATCCCAAGGAAGTGAATTGTAACGCATTCTTGTAAGTCGGTTATCGCGAGGTGTTTCAAGAAAACTAAAACCACCACCGGTATGTGAAATAAGTCCGCCATAATTTTCATTCCACATATAATTGAACCATGGGCGGGGAGTACGTGGATTGGTTATGATAAATTCTCTGCCATCATCAGAATAGTGACCAAATTTATTTTTTAACATTTGAATAATCCTATATAATTTTTATAAACTTAATAATGTAAGTAACTATTTTTTTTGGTTTGATTGAAATACTAAAACCATTTTCAATTATAGTTGCATTTTCTAAAGGGATTTCTACAAGGGTTGCCGATTGGACAGATTCAATTTTATTGAAAAATGAAACCTTCCCCGATAATTCGATACTTGTTGGGTTATGAAGTCGCAGAATATATGAATCCTCAATATTATCAGCTTTTTTGAATGCATCAAAAACGATTTCTTTCGGTTCAATATTTATATATGAGATTGATTTAGGAAGCTTACCTTTACTATCGCCGCATTGGACGAGGCTTAACGGAGTATTAAATTTATATGCTTCCTCGTAAACATTTCCTTTTTCCCAATTTCCGGTATGTGGATAAAAAGCCATTTTGCAATTGAACTTACCAAGACATTGCGAACCCTTCTGGTGGGAGTAGTCTTCCAGTGAACTTGGTTGAATTATATATTTAAATGATCGAAGAAGAGTAAATGCAACGGTTCTCTTTTTATCATTTATCATTTCATATTCTTTTAAACCGTTAGCAAAAAATGCAACGCCATGTTTTTTATCTGAGATATCGACGAAGTGGTGGAACGGAAAATCGTACATCGGCTGCTCAATCCAATTTTTGGTATTCGGTCTTTCGGTTGATCTTTCAACTACGTCAAATTGCCCTTCCACAAAATGTCGATTCGTTTTTATTTTTGTCGGGAACATGATTCTTAGACGATGATTTTCAGATTGATTATCGACTTCAACAATAAACTCAACTTTGTTACTATCATGCCTCAATGTAGCGAATAAATTGATTTCAATTCTTTGTTTTTTCTTTTTCGCTTCTTTTCCATTAATATAAAGCGGGCGCTTAATTGTATGGTGAATTGATACAGTTGCGCTAAGTGAATTATTCTCAACGAGTTGAATTTTCGGTTTTGAATCAAGTGTTGTAAATACAGGTGTAATAGGTTTATGTACCCAAGCATGGCCTTCTTCTCCTTCATCATAAAAGTAGGCGAGAGAGTCATATATTTTCTCATTTATCTTATCAACAATTTTAAGAGTACCGTTTTTGTTAACCTTTACTTTAATGAAATTGTTCTCTAGAATAACATGATCTTTTTTGATGTAACCCGTAAATGTTGATTTAAAACTAGTTGTCTCAACAGGCAGAATTCTGAATGATGAATAACCCAGAGGTGCAATATCTTTAAGCTGAATATGAGTTCTATATCGCTTCATCTTGAAGTACATAGGTCGATCAATTAATTGTTCGAATACCGGTTCGATATCAGTTGTTTCTGCAATAGATTTGCAAAGGACATTTCCATTGTCAGAAATTACTTTAAAATCACCTTTATCGTATTCAACCGGAATATCGATAAATGCTTCTACTGTTTCACTTCTTAAATAGGGGAGTGGATTGAAAACAACAAGGTTAATACCGGGTTTATCATTCTCTTTTGTTTCAGATGAAAAATCAATCATTTTGACAATATGTTTGGTTGCTTGTTCAAAAACACCCTGTGATATTTCAATTACTTGTTTATAACGAGACATCATATCGTCATGAATATCATCAAGACTACATCCGCCAATCGAATCATGAGCTGAATTTTGAATCAGATAATTCCATGCTATGTCAATGTATTTGGAATCATTATCCAATCCATTTATGCCTGCCAAATTATAGAAAGGTTCAGCGTAATATTGGAGCCATTTTTCAGCTTCAAAATTCTTAATTTTTAAATACATTCTTGCTGAAGTAACATAACCATAAAGGTTACCGCTTCTTAAATCGAATTGAGCAGATCTCCTTTCACCTCTTACTAAAGCAAGTTTACTCTCATCAACAGAAGATAAAAGAGCATTTGCATAGTCTTCAAGAGTTGAATGAATTAAATTAATTTCCGGAAAAACTTCTTTAATATCTTTTAATATTTGGACAGTTTTAATATTTGGACCGCTTGAATCATGTCCTTCCATCCAGATTACATTCGGGGTGGTGAAATCATCAGCTTGCTTTTCGATAATAGCATTTACTGCCGATTCAATATTTTCTTTATAATAATTGTCAGCCGGATCTACATTAAAATAGTCTTCCTTATGCAAAGATTGATCTGCGAAATGGAATGGAACTCCGCCGGTTGACCATTTGTATTCAACATCAGCAAATCCTTCATTATGAACTACAGGTCTATAAATATAAAAATAAAAATTGTATCTCGGCATTGTCGAAAACCGAGATGATATTTTCCTTATGCCGTCTGCACCTTCCCAAACAAATTCAGCATGATGTGAATCAAGTGAATTTACACCTCTGTAAAACATTAACAAATTTATTCCAAACTGATCATAAATTTGTGGTAACTGCGAAATCTGCCCCCATGAAAAAGGGGAGTAACCGATTTTCGAAACACCACCGAACTGTGAACAGATTTGATGTCCAAGCAATAAATTTCGGACTAAGTTTTCACCTCCAACAAGAAATTCATCGGGAAGAATAAACCAGGGACCGATAAACAATCTTTTATCTTCAACTATTTTTTTAATTATTTCTTTATTCTGAGGTTTAACTTCCAGATAGTCAGTAAGTACAATTGATTGACTATCAAGATGAAATGCTTTGTATTCAGGTTCCTTGATTAATATATCAATAACGTTATCAATCATTTCTACAAGCATTTGTCGGTTACGTTGGAAAGGAAATCTCCACTCTCTATCCCAGTGGGTATTTGAAATTACGTGAAACACTTTATCATTTCTCATCTTCATTCATTCAATAATTAATTTAATTGTCATTTATCTTTAATAGAATCAAATTAGAATTTAACCAAAATATCTGCTACACCATTATTAGCTATAAGTGATGCCGCTTTAAAATTATGTCCGCTTGTTTGAGCAAAGGGGACGGCAACACAATTTCCAATACCTGCAGCACGCATAGCAATTAATCCGCTTTCACTATCCTCAAAACCGATTACTTTATTAAAATCTTTTTTGTCGATTGAAAGTTTGTATAAAGCCATACTGTAAAGATCACGATGTGGTTTTAAGCGAATTTCACTTGAATCATTTGCTGTTATGACTGAGTCATAAAAACTTTTATAATCTGAAAAAACTTTAATGAGCTTTCTTTTTCTTTGTGAAGGGAGTTGCCATGTTTTAATTTCATCTTGAATAGCTTTAAATACTTCACGAAGAACAATATCAGCTTCATACAATATCGATGAAGTGACTACAGCTATCTTTAAGGGATTTTTTAGAAAATGGATTCCGAGCATTTTAAGGTGCTCAGATAGCTTTTCAGCATCAAGTTTCATTTTTGAATTATTCTTTGTAATAATTCGAACTAGATAATCACTAAAAATGGCTGCATCTTCACCTAACAAACCTTTTACTATCGCTAAATAGATACCGACTGCAGGCATAGGTTCGATAAGGTGTTTTCCTTTTTCAAGATGTAATTCAGAAATAATTTTTTGGGATTCACCCATTAATAATCTTTGAAGTAATTCATGGTAGTGTTTGTAGTATATGTCAATTCCTACTCTAACAAAATCATCAGGTCGATTCAACGCAACAATGGCGGCGTATTTCTTAATCGCATATTTAACCAAATCGTTAAAAGTATTTTTTGTGATTTTAATTGACTGAAATTTAATGAGGGACTTGTCGGATAATAATTCGCTTACCCCAAGAGAAACTAAATTATTTGTTACCTCACTTTTTCTTCCTTGATCTTTGCCATAAATCAATGTCCAAATTGCTGCTTCAATAAAAGCTTTTTGTGCCTCGAATTTTACAATCTTGTTTTGATAAGTGCTTATAAGATACTCTACATGTTTTGTGGTACTGTTACCAATTATGTTTGGATAGTCTTTAACATTATCCAACCCTGACCAATTGGTTGTGCTCATTCTGCCTGAGATACATCTTACCATATATTCGAGTGAATGTATACAAAGAACTTCCGTGGTTGTTGTTGTCCCGTCCATATCCATAACTGTAGCAACCACTTTATTGAGTGGAGTTTTATTCTTTCCGGCAAGTGGAAAAATTTCGAACTTTGGATGAATGTATGAAGGGTTATCAACAATAACAAACTCAGAGCTAAGTTTTGATAATTCTTTTATTGCCTCATTTCGAGTTACTATTCTTTTACTCATATAATTACAAATCTTTTCCCAATAATTTTTTCCCTAATGCCAAGAATGTTTCCACTTCAGCATCCGATTCTCCTTCTGCGTAAATACGGAATAGAGGTTCGGTTTCAGAACATCTGAGAAGCAGCCATTTTGTATTCCCTTCGAAACGGAATTTTAAACCGTTAATAACACCACGGCTGCTGTAATACTCCTGCTTTTCTGTTACTTTTAAATTTTCTAAATCGGTTATTTCTTTTGATGCGAGAGTAGGAAGTATCAATAATCTATCATCACTCAGATATTCAAAATCAATACGTGAATAATGAATATTACCGAATTCAATTCGTTTAGATTTTACGTAATCACTTAATTTTGTATAGCCTGAACGAGCAAGCATTTCAACAAATAATAATCCGGAAAGAATTCCATCTCTTTCAGGCATGTGCCCTTTATAACCATAACCGCCGCTTTCCTCACACCCGAAAGCAATATCTTCTTGAATCATTTTTTCACAAATGTATTTGAATCCAACCTGAACATCAAAAACTTTTCGTTCTTCATTCTCAAAGAAGAATTTTAATTTATCGGTAACAGAAGAAGTTTTAACCAAATTTCCTTTTATTTTTTTCTTGTTTAGTAAGAAGTCAGTTAGTAATAAAATCGTTTCTTGTGCACTAAGCCATTCACCGTTTTCCATCATAATTCCGATTCTATCAGCATCACCGTCGGTAGCAATTCCAATTGAATATGAATTCTTTTGAAGTTCTTCTTTCAAAGGTTGAAGATTTTTTTCTATTGGTTCTGCGATACGTCCTGAGAAATCGTGTTCTGCAATTTTGTAAATTGTTTTTGCCTGAATTTCATATTTACGTAAAATTGTTTCAATAACCTGTTGACCTGCACCTCCCATAGAGTCAATTAAAACGCTTAATCCTGCCTCTTTAATTAATTGAAAATTAACTAACCGTTCTAATTGAAGATAGTAACTGCTTCTTATATCAACTTGATAAACTTTCTCATCGTCGGCTTGAACTAATTCTTTCCCAATCAATTTTTCAATTTCCAGAGTTTCTTCGGTGAAAAATGGTCCGCCGTATGATGCTTTAAATTTTATTCCGTTATATTCAGACGGGTTGTGGCTTGCAGTTATAACAACTCCTGCGTCAAGTTTATTTTCTTTAACATAAAAAGAAAGAGCAGGAGTAGTACTTATCTTGTCAGTTAAGAATGTAGTTATAGAATTACCGGATAAAATTCTTGCAAATAATATTGCGAATTGTTTGGAGTATTGTCTTCCATCATAGCCAACAGCTACTTTCAATTCATTTGAACCACCGGGTTTTGTTTTCAGATAAATCGCAAATGCCTGGGCAACTTTCCCCACAGTTCCTTTATTAATCTCTTTATCAATCAACCCTCTCCAGCCATCGGTACCAAATATAATCTCATTAGCCATAGTAAATCCTTCTCACAGTTACTTAATTGTTTTTTTTATCGAATCTACGAACCACTCAGTAATTACTCTAGGACGTGTTATTGCCGTTCCAACAACAACAGCCCATGCCCCATATTGAATCATTTTACCTGCAAATTCAGGAGAATTAATTTTCCCTTCTGCGATAACCGGTACAGCCAACGAGTTAGCAAGTTTTTCAACTAATAAATAATCCGGTTCAATCTTCCTGAGATTTATTGTGTTAGGAGTATATCCGCTCAAAGTTGAAGAAACACAATCTGCTCCATTATCAGCAGAAGCAATGCCTTCGTTGAATTCGGCTATATCAGCCATAACCAAACAGTTGAATCGTTTTTTTATTTCTTTAATAAACAAAGGTCCGGTTAATCCTTCTCTCTCTCGGAAAGTTCCATCAACTGCGATCATATGGCAGCCTGACTGAAGAATATTTTCAACTTCGTCGAAAGAACCGGTAATTCTTACAAATCCATCAGGAAAATTTGATTTTGTTAATCCTATTACCGGAACATCAACCGAAGAGACGATGCTTTTAGTTTTTTCCAGTTCACGTGAGCGAATACCAACTGCACCTCCCATCACTGCTGCTTTAGCAAATAGAGTAATTCCTTCAACTGAATTGAAAGGATCTTCTCCTTCTGATTGGCAGGAGACGATTAAACCGTTTTTTAATTTGTCAAAAATATTCATATCTATTTTTTACTCGATGCAATAACAACAACGGATTCATCACCAGCTACATTTTTAAGTTCTATTTCGATTAGTGATAATATTTGTGATTCAAAAATTAAGCCTGTCATATCCAGAATTCTTCTTCCGGTTAATAAAAATATATCAGGAACAAGTGCCCCCGCATCACCAAATGTAGTCATCTTTGTTATCATGTCAGAAATAATACTTTTTATATCTTTTGCCAAAGTCTCTTTTACTTCACAATTATTTAGCTGTAGTTTAATCGTCCCTTCGATGTCAATCACCCTAAGTTTGAGATTATTTTCCTTTATTAATCCGAACAGGTGAGTTTTGGTTTCAGTAAGAGTAAATGCATAGAGAAAATCAGTTTTACCTGAAATCGTAATTTTTTCATTCTCAGTTCGGAAAGATTTGGAAGCGATTTCGAGGAGAGATTTTTCATTAAGAATTGCAATGCCCAATTCTTTTGTTCTCATCTCACTTGAACCTGTAGCGGTAGCAATTACTTTTTTATTTTGATTATCAATTTCGATTGAGACTTCAACAGACTCCGGAGAAGCCCCCATATTCAAAACTGAATTCATAGCTTCCTGACGAATTGATAAAATATCACTTTCTGTAGGACTGATAATATTTCGTTCAACGCTATCGCGAATAATTCCGAGTGCTGCACCAATTGCCGAAATTACTTCACTATTTTCAGCGATTCGATGAGGAAGATTCATGTAATCTGCAGTGAAGGGAACAATAGCTGATGCGCCTCCACCGCCTCCAATAAATTGAATTAACTCTTCATCAAGTTTATATTCTCTGGCTAATTGCTTTATAACCGGCTTAATTTTTTCTGCTGAAAGAGTTAATATTTTGTCAGCAATTTCTTTAGGACTTTTATTCAACTTTTCTGCGAGAGCATTGAAGATTTTATTCACATTTACAATATTTGCAGAACCATGTCCGGTTTCCTTCACCAGATTTAAGAAATATGATGATTCTGTTGGAGTCACAGTAAACTTTTCTATTTTATTATCATCAAGTTTTATTGCAAGATAATCGCCAGGATCACCTTTAAGCGGTTGAATCTTTTCAACTTCAATATTATTAAAATCACTACCAGTTGAAAAAGCAGCATAGTGTAAATTTGCAATATGTGCTGATCTTGGTCCAACATCAATTATGTTATCACCATTTATTCTTGGAATTGAACCACCTGCTATACCGAGTGTTCGTACATCCAAAGTTCTTAAGAATAATCTGTTCTTTCCAATTTGTGCACTCTTGACTTGAGGTTTTCCATTTTTGATAACTGATATATCTGTAGATGTTCCTCCGACTTCAAGAAAAATTCCGTCCGATATTTTTATATACATTAAAGCTGCGGCTACTCCTGCTGCAGGTCCTGAGAGCATTGTAAGAATCGGACGTTTTCTCATTTCATTGATGTCCATGATGCCACCATCAGACCGCATAACCATTAGAGGAGCTTTAATACCGGACTCACGAACCGCTTCCTCAGTCATATTAGCAGTTTCAAGCATTTTAGGCATCATACTAGCGTTGATTACTGCAGTTCGAGTTCTTACTCTTAATCCGTACAATTTAGAAATTTTACTTGCAGAAGTTGCCAACAAACCCATCTCTAAAGCACATTTTTCCACTGACTCTTCATTCTCCGGATGATCAACACCAAAAGCTTCAGATGCTACAATAACTTCCGCTCCTTGTTCAAGCAACTTTTTTATTGTGGGCTTAATTTCATTTTGCCATCCATTTATAGAAACATCAAAATAGTGAAAACGGGTTTGCAGAAACTTTCCGGGGGAAAGCTCGATGTTATTAGGATTACTCTCTTTTCTTGCGATTTTTCCTTCAAAACCTTTTCCCATACCGATAACGCCAACAGTTGCAACATCACCTTCAAGAAGCGCATTTGTTGCTTGAGTTGTTGAATGGGCAATCAAAACGATTTCATCAGGATTGATATTTGCAGATTGAATCAAATTTAACATTGAATCAACAACTCCTTGTGCAACACCTCGTACTGCTTTGTGGGTTGTTGGTACACACGATTTGCCGATAATACTATAATCGGAAATATCCATGCCAACTGCATGTGTAAAGGTTCCGCCGACATCAATTCCGATTTTAATTTTTCGCATTATAAATTTTCATTTAACTGTTTTTTGAGTCTCCATCACATGAAAAGGAGAGCACTTGCAATTAAACCAAGCAAAGCCCAAGCCCATGTGTGAGGTATTGTATTCCATAATATTTTTTGAACATCAACTCTCATCTCATTAGCGAGCCAAACATTTTGAGTGTTAGTTGGATCGCTTATACCTTGAATTTGTCCCACTGAAATCAATAAGCCCATTATAGCACCGGGGTTCATCCCGCTCGCTAAAAATATAGCAGCTATTCCGTAACCCATTCCCCAAACATTTAATGGACCACGATACAAAGCAAGGGGTGCAAAAATCGTAAATAGAATTACATAGATAAAACCATTTGTGGGAACAATTGTTGACATCACAGGTTTTAAAAGAGTTAACACTGGCCAGCCGTCTATAAACTTTGCATTATATGGTGCTGAAGGTCCCATTACCGCATTTAAGAGCATTCCAATACCGAGCATTAATGCAACCGCAGGCATTACAACAGAACCACCTTCGAGAATCGATCTCACAAATAGGTTCAAACTGTTTTTTTGATATGTAGAAATAAAACCAAAAACCAATCCAACTATAAATGCAGCTATAAAATTTATATTAAACAAAAGTATTAAGAATAGCGGAACAACGGGGATGAAGTAAGCTCCCCAAAAAATTTCATTACTTTTTCTTTTTCTAAAAAGTCGTAAAAAAGAAAGTATAAAGAGGAGTACAATTCCGCTCCCTATTAAATATTTTAGAATTATGCCAATCGCCGAAAGCACATTAATGATATTCGTTTGAAGGTTTACGTCTAAGCTGAAATAAATAAAAAGTAGAAGACCAATAATAAGGATTGCCAAAAAGCTTCTTAAGGTTATCTTTTTGAAATCAATATCGTGACCATCTCTGTAGAGTTGGATTGTTATATAAAAAAGGGCACCCGTAAATGAGATTCCAAACATTACCAACGCAAATGATCTAACTTCATCAACAGAAAGCAACAATACATTTGTATAAACTGCCCAGTTCCCAACGTTTAATATTCCGCCTAAACTTAAACCGATTAGAAAAATTCCAACAGTAGTAATTGGCCCAACCCCTACTGAAGCAAGAATCGGCAACACTACAGTAGATACCATAATTATTGCGCCAAGTCCACCTAACGTAGTAAAAAGAAGAATAATTAGAATTAACATTATAAAAGCAATCGTCCAGGGTTTATCACCCGAAAGTTCGGCACCGGCTTTAATGAAGCTTTCAGCAACACCTGTTTTTTGAAGTAGAATACTAAGCATACTTCCGAAAATTGCTATAGTATAAGCTTCTGATAAACGAGTGGCTCCTAATCCAAGAACAAGTTCAACGGTATCTGTTATGCTAACACCTGAAATAACAGGAATAAAAAAAGCCATAAGCGGAAGTGCCAATAATGCCGGTATCTTTCTGAAGAACATCAGAACTGCGGATGTTAAAAAGACTATGAGTAATAGAATGAGTTGTATAATTTCCATTCCCAAAGATAGAGGAATTTGAAAAAATAGTGAAATTATTCTTATACTACTTTTTGATTAAATATTTTTACTTTTTTGCCTAAGTTGAAGCAAACGATTTTAGGAATTTATGGAACTGATTGAAAACTACTCACTAAAAAATCTTACCACATTTCGGGTTGATTGTAAAGCCGAATATTTCTGCGAGTTGAGTGATGTTGATGAACTATCAGAAGTTCTTCAGTTAAGTAAGTCTCTCAAGAGGCCAATCCTTTTTTTAGGTGGCGGAAGCAATATTCTATTTATAAAAGATGTTGAACTGATTGTCGTTAAAGTTAATAATCGAGGGATTGAAATTCTTCATGAAGATGAAGACTCTGTCGAGATTGAAGTAGCATCAGGTGAGGATTGGGATAAACTTGTTGAATATACTGTTTCGAAAGGATGGGGAGGTATTGAAAATCTTTCTTTAATTCCCGGGACCGTCGGTGCTGCACCAATTCAGAATATCGGGGCGTATGGTGTTGAATTGAAAGATGTGATTGTTTCTGTGAATGCTATAATTCTCGATTCTATGGTCAATAAAGTATTTGAAATTGATGAATGTAATTTTGGTTATCGTGACAGTATATTCAAAAATGAACTGAAGAATAAATTTTTTATTCATTCAGTAAATCTAAAACTTTCAAAGAATCCAAATCTAAAGACAGAATACGGCAGTATAAAAGAGGAGCTGATTCGACAAGACATTAAATATCCAAATTTAGTTGATATTAGAAAAGTTATCTGTGATATTAGAAAAAGTAAACTACCTGATCCGAAGGAAATAGGGAATGCAGGTAGCTTTTTTAAGAATCCGGTAGTCGAAAAATCAACTTCCGAAAAAATTCTTCTAGAGTATCCCGAAGTTCCAACCTATAGAATAAGTGACAACGAAGTTAAAATTCCTGCCGGCTGGTTGATAGAAAAGTCCGGATTAAAAGGAAAACGATCCGGTGAGACGGGAATTCACAAAGACCAAGCTCTTGTAATCGTAAATTATGGCAACGCTACCGGAGAAGAAATTGTAAAGTTTAAAGAATTTGTCAAACAAACAGTCTACGAGAAATTTAATATTTTACTTCAAGAAGAGGTTAATATCTTATAAAATAGATTTTGAATAATAATTTATCTTATATTAAAAATTTCTTCTCTCACTTCCTCGAACCATGCACAAATCCTCTATAAGGTAGTGATGATTGAACTGTAATAAATGCTGTATTATCAAGTTCTTCAACCATTTTTATAACTTTTTTTTGAATTTTTCTGGAGACAATGCAGACTATAATTGCAACTCCGCCTGCCCCTCCTTCACCTGGTAAAATAGTTACACCATATTTTGATCTTCTAAGGGCATTTGCAATAACATCCGTTTGAAATTTTGATATTATATTTAATTGAACGTAACCCAAACCGATTTTTTGTTCAAAAGTAATTCCTAAAAGATTACCAATACCAAACCCCAATGCATAACCAAACAGATTAGCCGTATTATCAAGATGTTGAAAAATGAATCTGATGGCGAAAACCCAAATCAATACTTCAACAAATCCGGTTAAACCTGCCAAATATTTTCTTCCTTGAACAACCAATATTGTCCTGAATGTACCTATACTTACATCACAGATACGCATTAACATTATTAATACCGCACCCAAATAACCTTCGAACATAAGAGTCTCCAAATATCTTTATAAATTCCAGAGACTAATTTACTCAATTAGTAAAATTCTTTTTATCTTTATTTTCAATTATTTAAAAAGAATATGAACGAATCAGAAAGATTAAGCTTAGTTGAAAAACTGCATCAAAAGGGAATTACCGATAAAGCAGTACTACAAGCTCTAAACAATGTCGAAAGACATCTCTTTGTTCCAACGGCTATGCAACACCATGCTTATAGTGATGTCGCTTTACCGATTGGATATGGACAAACAATTTCTCAACCCTACACAGTTGCATTTATGACCCAATCTTTGGAGCTTGATGCCGGAGATAAAGTCCTTGAGATAGGAACCGGGAGCGGTTATCAAGCGGCAATACTTTATTCAATGGGAATGAAAGTCTACTCAATTGAACGCCAATTTGATATCTATTTACGGACACAAAAGCTATTTGATAAAATGGAAATACGGGCAATAATTCGTTATGGGGATGGAACTATCGGTTGGGACGAATATTCTCCATTTAATGGAATTATTGTTACAGCCGGTTCACCTAAAATTCCGCCGTCTCTTAAAAAGCAATTAGCTATTGGTGGAAGATTAGTAATTCCGGTTGGAGATAGAAATTCACAGGCTTTAAAAATTATTAAAAAGATTGATGAAAATGAATTTGAAGAGACCGAAAATCCCAATTTTACTTTTGTTCCACTAATTGGACGTGAAGGTTGGAATCAAAAGTAGTCGTTATTGTTGGTCCTACTTGTTCAGGTAAAACTTTACTTGCATTAGAACTTGCAGAATTATTAAAGAGTGAAATTATTTCGGCTGACTCCAGACAAATTTACAAATATCTAAATATCGGAACAGCAAAACCGGATGCTTCACAATTGAAAAGAGTTAACCATCATTTTATTGATATACTATCTCCTAATGAAAATTTTAATGCGAGTAGTTTCGAAGTTCAATCTGTAGAAATTATTAAAGGACTTCATAAACAGAATAAAATTCCTGTCGTTGCCGGAGGATCAGGTTTATACATCAAAGCAATGATAGACGGAATTATTGACCTTGAAGTTGCAGACCCTTCAATTAAGGAGATACTAATGATGGAGCGTGAGGAATTCGGCAATGAATTTTTATTTGACAAATTAAAAATAGTTGATCCTGAGAGTGCGTCAACAATGCTTCCTCAAAATTGGAAACGTGTCATTCGTGCACTTGAAGTTTTTGAACAAACAGGTAAAAAGATTTCGCAAATTCATTCTGAGCAGGAAAGAAATCTGAATATTAATTTTGTGCAATATGGATTAATGTGGGAAAGAAATTTACTCTATCATAATATTGAAGAACGGGTAGAAAAAATGATTTCTGATGGATTAGTTGAAGAGACTCAAGAGATATTAAATAAAGGTTATAAGGCTGATTCGAATTCTCTAAATACAGTTGGTTATAAAGAAATCATTTCATATCTAAATGGTGAAATTGATTTAAATCGTGCAATCGAATTAATAAAACGGAACACACGCCGTTATGCAAAACGACAAATGACCTGGTTTAGAAAAGATAAAAGAATAAAATGGCTGGACATAAATAGTGAAGATGATATTCATAAATCAGTTGAATTGATTTACAACGAGATTAATCGGAAGGAAAGTATATGAAAAGTAAAATCAGAATTGCTTCGGGACAAGGTTTTTGGGGTGATCTTATAGATGCACCCTATTATCAAGTTACACATGGAGAGGTGGATTATCTGGTCATGGATTATCTTGCTGAAGTAACTATGTCAATTCTTCAGAAACAAAAAAATAAAAATCCCGACCTCGGTTATGCCCGCGATATTCCCGAGTTAATGAAAAGAATTCTTCCGATTTGTAAAGAGAAGAATATAAAAGTTATAACTAACGGCGGTGGAGTAAATCCGGTTGCTTGTGCTAAAGCTATTATTGATGTTGCAAAATCGGTTGGTATTTCGGACATTAAAATTGGCGTTGTTCTCGGTGATGATATAAAAGAAAAAATAGATAGCATTATTGAATCAGGTTGTGAACTAAATGATATGGAAACCGGTGAATCAATCATCAATGTAAAAGATAAGCTGCTGAGTGCAAATGTTTATTTCGGAGCCTTTCCGATTGTAGAAGCTTTACAAAAAGGGGCTGATATTGTTATTACCGGACGAACGACAGATACAGGTTTAACACTGGCTCCAATGATTTATGAATTTGGATGGGAGAAAGATAATTTCGATTTGATGGCTGCCGGAACTGTTGCCGGGCATATTCTTGAATGCGGTGCGCAAGCAACGGGCGGGAATTTCCTTGGTGATTGGGAATCGATTGAAAATTTTGCTCAAATAGGTTTTCCTATTGCTGAAGCTTTTCCAAATGGTGATGTAATTATTACAAAACATGAATCACTCGGTGGCAAAGTTTCTATTGATACAGTTTCAGAGCAATTACTTTACGAAATCGGTGATCCTAAAATGTACATTACACCTGACTGTATTGCTGATTTCACATCAATTAAATTGGAAGAGGTTGGAAAGGATAGAGTTAAAGTTTTTAACATTAAAGGAAAATCTGATACACCTTCTTATAAAGTTTCATGTTCATATTCCAGCGGATATTCATCCTCGTCAACATTAACTTATTCATGGCCTCAAGCATTAACTAAAGCTAAAGCTGTTGATAAAATTTTACGAAAACGATTTGAAATACTAAATTTACAATTTGATGAAATGAGGACTGAATTTATTGGTTATAATGCATGTCATGGTCCATTGGCGGTTGAATTGGATGAAGATTTAATCAATGAAATTGTTGTAAGGTTTTCTGTCCGTTCGCATGATTATAAATCGATAGAAAGATTTGGAAAAGAAATTGCTCCTTTGATATTAACCGGTCCCCCGAGTGTTACAGGCTTTGCCGGTGGCAGACCAAAACCGAGTGAAGTTGTTGCATATTGGCCTGCACTCCTTCCAAAAGAATTAGTAACCCCATATGTAGAAATGATGGAGATGAAATCATGAAAATAAAACTAAGAGAGATTGCACACGGAAGAAGTGGTGATAAGGGAGATGCAGCAAACATCGGTATCATAGCTTATGATGATAAAGGTTATGAAATTATCAGTAAACATCTCACCGTCGAGAAAGTTAAAAAGCATTTTGAGGGGATCTGTTTTGGTAAGGTTGAAAGATATGAACTCCCAAATCTCCGCGCACTAAATTTTCTTCTTCACAATACACTCGGCGGTGGTGGAACTGTTTCGTTGAAACTTGATGCGCAAGGTAAAACACTTGCTGCTGCATTGTTGAGAATGGAACTAGAGGTGTAGATATTTCTACAAACCTCCGAGGTTCAGGTGTTGTTTTGCGTGTAAACCTCGGAGGTTTTTAAGAGCGCAGAATTATTGCAAACCTTGCTATTCCAAACTTCCGAGGTTCAGATGTTGGTTTACGTGCAATCCTCAGATGTTTATTTTCTAGTAATTAGATTATAGGAATATAATTGAATAAAGACAGAAAGTTTTATAAAAATACTTACCATCACTTGTATAATAGAGGTGCAAATAAAGGGCTAATCTATTTTGATCACAAAAGTTATCTCCATTTTTTACGCAGATTAAAATTTTATAAAGATAAATATTGTATTGAAATATTATCTTATTGCTTGATGCCAAACCATTTTCATCTATTTCTTCAACAGAAAACAAATGAATTATCCATATCAGTTTTCATTTCCTCTTTGTTGAATTCTTATGTTAAATCAATTAATAAAAAATTTAGTAGAAGTGGTACTTTATTTGAATCGAAGACTAAAAGTAAAATAATTTTAGATCAAAACTATTTTATGTGGGTTATTAAATATATTCTTGAAAATCCGGTTAAAGCCAAATTAGTCAAAAATATTGAAGACTGGGAATTCTCGAATGCAAAAGATATTCTTGGGCTTAGGAATGGAAATTTGACAAATCTAAATGAAATAAAATCTTACTTTAATTCAGAACAACAAATGAGAGAATATTTAACTAATATTAATATCAAAGTTGACTATGAATTCTAAATTGTCTTGAGGCATAGAGGTTATTAAAACTTCAGAGTTATTCCAAATCCTGATATTCCAAACCTCCGAGGTTCAGGTGTCGGTTTGCGTGCAAACCTCGGAGGTTTTTAAGAGCGCACAACTATTACAAACCTCGATATACCAAACCTCCGAGGTTTAGGTGTTGGTTTGGGTGCAAACCTCGGAGGTTTTTAAGAGCGCAGAACTATTACAAACCTTGATATTCCAAACCTCCGAGGTTCAGATGTTAGTTTGCGTGCAAACCTCGGAGGTTTTTAAGAGCGCACAACTATTACAAACCTCGATATTCCAAACTTCCTAGGTTCAGATGTTAGTTTACGTGCAAACCTCGGAGGTTAGTGGAGATGAGTTTGGGGTTTGATTCTTAATCGTTATTTTTGCACTACAAATTATAGAAAGAATAAATATATGTATGCTGACGAAGCGAAAAAACTGAAATCACTTCAACAAAAAATGGAAACAATTCGAGGTTTACTTTGACTTAGATGTCAAAGAAGATAAAATCCTCCAACTTCAAAATAAAACTGAAACCCCCAAGTTTTGGGATGATCAAAAAGCCGCTCAAAAAGTCCTGCTTGAAATAAAAGGTTTACAAGAATGGGTTATACTCTGGAATAATGTAAATCAAAAAATCCAATCTTTATCTGAATTAATCGAACTCGCCGAAGCAGAAGAAGATCAATCTTTTACTTCCGATATAGAGAAAGAACTCTCAATTATTTCTGCAGATATTGAAAATATTGAATTCAAAAATATGCTTAGCGGCAAAGATGATAATAGAAATTGTATTTTGACAATTCACTCCGGAGCCGGTGGAACTGAAGCACAAGATTGGGCTGAAATGTTAATGAGAATGTATCTTCGCTACGGCGAACAAGCCGGATATAAAACAACCATTGTTGATATTCTTGATGGTGACGGCGCAGGTATTAAAAGTGTTACAATTGAGTATGAAGGTGAATTTGCTTATGGTTACTTGCGTGCAGAAAATGGTGTCCATCGTCTTGTGAGAATTTCTCCTTTTGATGCTAACAAACGAAGACATACTTCCTTTGCTTCTGTATTTGTTATTCCTGAAATTGATGATACTATAGAGATTGAAATCAATCCGTCTGATTTACGAATAGATACTTATCGTTCAGGCGGAAAAGGGGGACAAAATGTTAACAAAGTTGAAACTGCAGTCCGTATAACTCACCTTCCGACCAATACTGTAGCTGCTTGTCAGAGTGAACGTTCACAGGGTAATAATAAAGCTAATGCGATGAAACTTCTTAAATCTAAGCTATATCAACAGGAGCGTGAAAAGCAGATTGAACTACTCGATGAAGTTGAAAAAAGTAAAATGAGAATTGAGTGGGGAAGTCAAATCCGCTCGTATGTTTTTCATCCATATAATCTTGTTAAGGATCATCGCACTGAAGAAGAGACTTCAGATACTCAGGGTGTAATGGATGGAAGCATAGGCAGATTCATCAAAGCATATCTGATGAAATTCAGTCAACATTAATTGAGGACAAAATGAAATTTTATACCGAATATAAATGGTTCCATACTAAAAAGAGAAGAGAATATATTAACATCACTTCTGATGTTGAAGATGTTCTTGCTAAAAGTGGAATAAAAGAAGGAATGATTCTCGTTTCTGCAATGCACATTACAGCCGGCGTTTATGTTAACGATGCGGAATCAGGATTAATTCAAGATATTGATGATTGGTTAGAACAACTTGCTCCTTTCAAATCTGATTATCGTCATCATCGGACAGGGGAAGACAATGGTGACGCACATTTAAAGAGTTTATTAATTCATCACGAGGTTATTGTTCCTGTAACGAACGGGAAACTTGATTTTGGACCATGGCAGCAGATATATTATGCCGAGTTTGACGGTATGAGAAGGAAGCGTCTAATCATCAAAGCGATGGGGGAATAAGTTTAAATTTTAGTTCTTTATGAATAAAAGAATTAATTTAAGCTATTGAAAAATTAAAAATTGGAACTATAATGAATAATCATTCAGAAAATTTTGCAACAAAATGTGTTCATTCAGGTATGAGAGAAAATGAACATCATGCAGTAATACCCCCTATTTATCAAACATCTACCTTCTCATTTGAATCGGCAAAACATGGTGCCTCATTATTCGCCGGAGAAGAATCAGGCTATATCTATTCTCGAATGTCAAATCCAACAGTTGAGGCAATGGAAGAAGCAGTTGCTGCATTAGAAGGGGGTTATAAAGCTCTCGGATGCGCTTCAGGAATGGCAGCTATTCATACTGTTTTTGCTTCACTTCTTAAAGCAGGTGATCATGTAATCTGTTCAACTGCGGTTTACGGACCAACAGTAACACTCCTTCAAACAATAATGAAAAAATTTGACGTTGAGACATCCTTTATCGATACAACAGATGCACAACTTGTGCGGGAAGCATTCAAACCAAACACAACATTAGTTTTTATCGAAACTCCGGGAAATCCGACTCTTGCAATATCCGACCTTCAAGAAATATCACAAATAGCACACGAAAAAGGAGCAATGGTTGTTGTTGATAATACATTTATGAGTCCGGCTTTACAAAAACCTTTCGAGTTTGGTGTTGATGTTGTTTTGCACAGTATGACAAAGTTTTTAAATGGACATTCTGATGTTGTAGGTGGAATCGTTATTGCAAAAGATAAAGATACTTACACAAAGATGCGTAAAACCTTAAATCAAACCGGCGGCGTGATTGATCCTTTTAATTCTTTTTTAGTACATCGTGGAATTAAAACATTGCAAATCAGAATTGAACGTCATTGTACAAATGCTCAAACTGTAGCAGAATTTCTTGAAAATCATCCGGCAGTAAAATGGGTTCGTTTCCCCGGGTTAAAATCACATCCCCAATATGAAATTGGTTTAAAACAACATACGGGTGCGGGCGGTATGGTAACCTTTGAATTAAGAGGGGGATTTGAAGCCGGTGAAACATTTATTAACAATGTTAAACTTTGTAAACTTGCTGTTAGTCTTGGTGGAGTTGAATCACTCATACAGCATCCGGCGAGTATGACACATTTTACGATGGGGAAAGAAGCCAGAACTGCAGCAGGAATCGGTGAAGGTTTAATAAGATTATCAGTCGGAATAGAAGCGGTAGACGATATAATAAATGATTTAAAACATGCTTTTGAAATGGTTCCTCATGTAGAAGAAAAAGAATTGACCTCTGCTGAGGTTTGATTTATGAGTTAGATGATTTATTTTTAACGCTTAAAATTTAGTGATTACATTGACAAGTTCGTCTAATAGATTTTGGATGTCGTTATATGATTTACTCACTATTCAAAAGTGAGTGGAAAACCTCCGAGGTTTAGTCATCTGCAAAACATTAGTGATTACATTGGCGCGTTCGTCTAGAGGCTTAGGACGCCGCCCTCTCAAGGCGGAGATCACGGGTTCGAATCCCGTACGCGCTACAAAAAAAAGGGGAAGTTTAACTTCCCTTTTTTTTTAGAGTATTTGTTAATCCAATTTTTATTGAGGTTCATAGCGGTACCTTACTGCTCTGCTTCCGACTACATAACCACTTCCGTATGTTCCAGAAAAATTAGGTTTGTCACCAGTTTGTAAAACTAGGTCTTTATAACTGGTAACAATTATGGTAGTTGGTTTTCCTGCCCCAAAACTTGTAGCACTAGCTTGATGTACAAATTGTGTATCGATACCCTGATAAACGGTAAAATCTACAAGCTTTACAGAATAATACTCAGCTACATTGTCCCACTTAATAGTGTAGTTTGAATCGGCAGAAGTTTCTATAGAGTAAAATAGAGAGTCATTTGCTAACTCCAAAATTGGTAAAAACCTAAAACCGTTACAAGTTAAGTTCTTTACGTGCTCAGGCATCTTGTATAAACCTTTAGTAATTTTACCATTACCAAGGATCTGAAAATTAATATACTCGGCATCCGGAATGTAAGTTGCATAAGAATTGAGTTTTTTGTTGGTTGAATCTATACCAAATCCTTTCAGCGTATCATTGTTGACAATTACTGTCGGGACTTCAAGAGTGTTAATAGCTTCATAAATTACTCGAATATGATTTCCAACAATTTTATTTTGCAAATATTTTTCTTCAGCTTTGAACTCCAGATGAAATACTTGTTTATTCTCATCAGATACTGATACAATCTCATTCTTTTCACAACCGAAAAATATATTCATGGAGAAGAGGATGATCAAAGAACTGACATAAACATTTGAAGTTTTCAAGACATTCTCCTTCTTAATTCCTTATTAAAATTTGGTACTTGAATTGCCACGTACAGTAGAAATATCCTTTACCATATCTTCCGAGAAAGTAATAGGACTTTTTATTATTATTCCCTTTTATTGAAGATATAGATATACTATAACTCCCTGGAGTAAGAGTTAAGTTCTCATACATTTTTTTAGTAGTATAGAAATCATACCAAATATTTCCTCTGATTGACACATAAAAAGAATCACTATCTTCACAATCCCATTCAAACTTTAGTATCAAAGATTTCTGAATTGTATCAGGCATTAAATAATTGTTAGAGATAATTTGAGTTCCATTACATCTAAGATTTTTAATTTTTGATGGGAGTGGAATGTTCCCCTCGGTAGATAAATTAGTCCTCTCCAATTTAAATGGGAGGTTCTTTTTATAAGGAATTTTAATTTCTTCTGAAGAAAGAGAAAAGATTTCAGAATTTGTGTAAGGGATTGCAACACCGGGAAACCAGGATAAAACTTCTTTCTGGTCTATGCTTAATTTTGGTATCTCAATAAAGTCGGTAGTATAAGCTCGAATTTTTAAAATAGTATTTTCTGTTTCATCTGATCCAACTAACCACGAATTAAAGTAAAAAACAGTTTCATCAGCTTCTGAGTACTTTATTACATTTTCTTCTTCTTTGCAACCCGCAAGTAACAGAGTTAATACTAATATCACAACAACGTTTTTCATACAACCTCACACAAAATATTTTTTAATTTTTATTAAGGTTCATAACGGTAGCTTAAACTTCGACTTCCAACTACAAAACCACTTCCGTATGTTCCCACTACAGTAGGCGTACTTTCAGGTGTTAATTTATAACCCTTAAGACTGGTAGCGTAAATAAAGTGTGGTTTACCTGCAGGATATAGCTGTTTACTATGTGTTGCAAATTGAGTATCATTACCCGAATAATCATTCTCACCATCAGCAACCGAGGAATTTACTAAGATATGATATCCATCTGCATTCTGATCCCATTTAAATATGTACATCGAATCGCTAGATTCTGGAATTTGATAATTTATAGAAGGATCTTCTAACTCAAGCAGTGGTTTAAAAATAAAACCGTTACACGTCAAATTCTTAACAATTTCAGGCATTACAAAAATACCTTTAGTAACTTTTTCATTTTTTACGATTTGAAAACTAATAATTGTTGTGTCTTTAATTGTCCAGAAACATCGGACTGTTCTTCTTGTTGAATCAATAAATGTTGTTTTTACAGTATCGCTATTTAAGATAATAAGGGGTGCTTCCATCGTATTGTCAGTATTAAATTCAACTCTTATGACCGTACCGACAATTTGACTGCCAGCATAGTTCTCTTCAGCTTTGAATGATAAGTAAAAGAAATGCGAATTTTCATCCGACACCGAAACGATTTCATCCTTTTCACATCCCCAAAAAACGAGTATGGAAACAAAAATTAAAATCAACTTTCTCATACTTAATCCTCCCTCAATTTGGTTTATGTTTATTTCAAATACAATGTTTCATAAAACAGATGATGAAAATTATTTTCATGGGAAATACTTGAAAGTAGAACGAATAGAACCGAAATCATATCCACTGCCGTACGTCCCTTTGCAATATGGTTCATTGCCACTACTAAGATTAATGCCTTTGAAACTAGTCAGAGTGATTGAATAAGGTTTGCCTGTTTCAAATATATTATTTGAGGCATTATAAGAGAAATACGGAACACTTAAAGTACATGGTATAAAATTATTATTAACTCTTGCCACGTATACATCAAAATTTGCATCCCAATTCACTGTATAAACTGAGTCATCAGGAATTCTATTTATAACAGATTGATTATCGAAATATCTGATAGGTTTAAAGTTAAATCCATTACACTTCAAATTTGTAACTTCTTCAGGCATGATGAAACTACCTTTAGTACTTTTATTCCCTTTAATAACTTCAAAATCGATAATGTCCGTATATGGAACGCCGTAGTTTACACTTACGCTGTTTGTAGAACTCGAATAGACTATATGCGATAGTGTATCTTGATTAATAATTACAGTTGGAATTTCTTTTGTATCGATTGCTTTAAAACGAACCGCAGTATAGTATCCGATAACATGGAAATTAGAATCAGTCTTCTCACTAGTTTCGAACGAAAAATGAAATAGCTGTTTATTCTCATCCGAAGGCGTTACGATTTGCCCCTTCTCGCATCCGATGAAATTTACACAGAAAATAAGTACCAGCAGAGTTAAGTTGTATTTCTTGGTTGTTTTCATAACTCAATATTATTCTTAATTAGTAACTAAAATTTCATATTGGAAAGTCCAGGTACCATAGAAATATCCTCTCCCATATCGTCCTTGAAAATAAGTGGAATTTTTACTTTCACTTCCTTTAATTGATGATATCGATATTCTGTAACTCCCCGGCACAAGTGTTAAGTTTTCGTATATTTTTTGAGACGTATAAAAATAAATGTTATTACGACCCATGATTGATACAAAAAACGAATCACTATCTTCACAATTCCATTCAAATTTAAGTATAAAAGATTTCTGAATCGTATCA
>JAGUXE010000295.1 GCA_020061995.1 Ignavibacteriales bacterium
AAAGTTGCTGCCACAGAAGAAGCAAACAAGTTGAATAAAAAACAAGTTGCAAATATGATTATGCTCGGAGCTTTTTTAGAAGTGCGTCCAATTGTTAAATTAGAAACTATCTTAATGGCACTTCAAAAAGTTCTTCCGGAAAGACATCATCATTTAATTCCGCTAAATGAAAAAGCAATTCTTCTCGGAAAAGAACTTATTCAGAAACAGTATCAAGAAACTATTTAGTAATATTTATATGAATTTATTGTTCGGGGGATTATATGACCGAAAATGAAAATACAAAATGTGGACACGCATGCAAGAATTCCTGCGCAATGCTTAATGAAGCATTGCGAAAAGAAACTGCATCAGTGCGGTTTTATGAGGGAGTCTTTGATCAATGTCATTCGCCTGAAATAAGAAATTTTCTTGTCGATCTTATTGATGAGAGAAGAAATAATATTTTAAGAATTATTCAGAAGTTGAATGAAATTCATGCCCGCTCTCAATCACTCGACGGTATTATTGCTAGTTTTACTTCTTAAAGAATTTCATTAAGGGATTTTATTGACGATATTATCGAAATAAAATCCCTCCTCTTCAATTGGCATCCTTTTATTTGTTTCAGTTTCCCATTCTCGACAGTCAACATTTTAATCATGAACCATTCGTGAAAAAAGGACTCATAAAGTTTCATTAACAATTCTTAGAATTATTATCCAAGATATTTGTGTATTAGTGAGATAAGTTCAGGCTTGGTATATGGTTTTACTAATATATCGTTTAGTCCGCTTGCAAGAAACTTCTCTTTGTCGGCTCTGCTTGCATAACCTGTTGTTGCAATAATTGGTGTTGATTTATAACCCGGTACAGCTCTTATATATTTGGTTACTTCAATTCCATCAAGACTTGTACTTAAGTTGATATCCATTAAGATTAATGAGTAAGGGGATCGCTTTGCCATTTCAATTGCAGTTCTTCCGTCTCTCGCACAATCAACCCTTGCAATCTTTTGTAAAAACAATTTAGTTACTTCTTGATTAATCAAATTATCTTCAACATATAAAACATGGATACTTCTTGAAAATTCAATTTTTTCGGGAATTTCAATTGGTTCGATAGTTTTTGATAAAGGTTGTAGAACCTGTTCAAACTCCTCACCGATTTTTGTAGCAGGAAACCAAATTGTAAAAGTTGTCCCTTTTCCTAAAACACTTTCAACCGTTAAAATCCCGTACATTATTTCGACCATTTTTTTTGCAATGGATAAACCAAGTCCGGAACCTTCATAATTGCGGCTAAAACCCTCACTCGCCTGGCGGAATTCTTGAAAGATAAGGTCAAGATGATGTTTTGCAATTCCAATTCCTGTATCCGAAATAGAAATCTTAGCCCAAAGTTTTTCATTATTTAATGCATTCTCAACTGTAATCGTAATTCCGCCGTGATGTGTATACTTAATAGCATTATCAACAATATTCGATATAGCTTGATTAAGAAATTTTTCATATACAAAAACATAGAGTCCGCTGTCTTTATTCAATATTTCGAAGGAAAGATTCTTTTCGGAAGCAGTTTTGCTATGCTGGACCAAAATATACTCCAAACTTTCAGCGACAGGATATTCTGAAAATTTGAGTAAAGAACTGTCCGATTCTATTTCCGACAAATCTAATATTGAGTTTAATGTATTCATCAAACGGGTTCCGGAATGCAATATTCTTTCAACCATTTTTTGATGTTCAGCATTTTCGGTAAGTTCTTCCGCTAACAATTGCGACATCCCCAAAATACCCATAAGAGGCGTTCGAAGTTCGTGATTCATGTTTGCAAGAATAGAAGTTTTTAAGCGATTTGATTCTTCGGCTTTTCCAAGAGCAGCTTTCAGATCAATTTCCATTCGTTTTTTGTCGGTAATATCTTCACCAATTTTAAGATAATTTGTAATACTTCCATTGTCATTAAAAACGGGTGAAATATATACAGCTTCCCAATACAACGAGCCATCTGCTTTTTTATTTACAAATTCACTTCTCCACTCTTGTCCGGATCTTATAGTTCCCCAAAGAGTTTTATACTCGGACTCACTCGTATGTCCGGATTTTAAAAATGAAGGAGTTTTCCCGATAGCATAAGAAGTTCTATATCCGGTAACTTTTTCAAAAGAGGGATTCACATATTCAATAATACCTTCAATATCTGTAAATACAACTATAACGCTGCTTTGTTCGACAGCTATAGAAAGTCTTTTTAATTGATCTTCTACTCTTATTCGATCTCTTATGTTTTTCCATTCACGAAGAATACGGTCAACAAGATGAGGCATATCAGCAAAAACTTCAGGTGATTTTACCACATAATCAAGTGCACCGAGTTTCATTGCTTCAACAACAAATGCCTCATTACCGAAGCTTGTCATCAGTATAATAGGAGTTTTGAGATGGTCTTTTTTATCTTTCTGAATGAGGGAAGTACCATTGCCGTCAGGGAGTTTCCAATCAGAAATAATTAAATCAGGTTGAAATGAAACAAGCAGTTCATTTGCTTGCGAGAGATTGGCTGCACGTTTTAAACTGAATTCATTTACCCGACGTTCGAAACTTCTCTGAATTAATTCGTAATGAGATGTTTCATCTTCCACGATTAAGATTTTTTTTACAGTTTTTTCCATAGAAATTCTAAGAATGATTATTGTTTTTGTTTAATTCTAACCAGTAATAGGCTAAGGTGTTTATCATTTTTTTATAATTAGGATAATCGCTTGGTTTAACCAAATAACTATTAGCGTTGTTCGAGTATGATTTTTCGATATCATAAGGAGATTCAGATGTTGTTAAAACTACTACCGGAATCTGTTTTAAATTCTTATTGCTTTTAATTGATGTTAAAACATTCACTCCGTCAATCTTGGGAAGACGTAGGTCAAGTAAAATTAAATTGGGTAAAGGAAAAGACTCACTAGTTTTGTTTATTAGCTTTTCATTAAGATAATTCAAAGCCTCCTCGCCATCTTTTGTATGAATAATTTCATTTGGAATTTCGCATTCCTTGAAGCTTCTTTTTACAAGTTCAGCATGATCGGTATTATCTTCAACCAGAAGAATTTGCATGATACGGTTATTCAATTAGTACTCCTTCATGTAGTAGTATTAAGAGTGAAAAAAAATGTTGACCCCGTTCCGGGTCCATCAGAATGAACCCAAATTTTCCCTCCATGTAATTCTATAACTCTTTTAACAAAAGCGAGACCTATTCCATTCCCTTCGTTCGATGGATCTAATTTATCAAACAAACCGAATATTTTCTCAAAATATTCAGCTTGAATTCCTATTCCGTTATCTTTAACATAAAATTGATTAATACCGTTTATAGTTAAACACCCGATTTTTATTGTTGGGTTTTCAGGGTTTCCGATATATTTAATTCCATTTTCTATAAGATTTTGAAAAACTTCGCCGATTCTTATTCGATCTGCCGACATTTCAGTCATGTTTTGTTGAACTATTATCGTAATATTTTTCGAATTTATTAGTCCTTGTAATAATTCAACGGTTTCTTTGACTAATTCGGTTGCCCCGAATTTTGTTGAAGGATTAATTATTCTACCAATACGAGAGAGCATCAGTAAATCTTCAAGAAGGCTTTGCATTTTATCAGCCGCATTGGAAATCCTTTTTATATCGGCTTCAAGTCTGCCAAAATTGCCCTCTTTGGCATCCTTCATTAACATCCCAAGAAAACCTTTAATTGTAATTACCGGACTTTTTAGATCATGCGAAACTGTATATGTAAATCTTTCCAATTCTGCATTTTTAGTTTCCAGATTAGTCAAATACTCTTTTATTAATTCATCTTTTCGTTTTCTCTCGGTGACATCAAGATAGGTTCCGACCATTCGAAGAGGTCTTCCATAATCATCATACTCAACAATTTTACCCATAGAGAGTATCCACTTCCATTCGCCGGTAAATGTTTTTTGTCTTGCTTCTACTATGTAACTATCTGATTTTTTATTTACATAATCTGAAAATGTTTTCATAACAACATCACGGTCATCCGGGTGTAATCGTTCAAGCCACTCAGAATGAGATTCAGTTGTTTTGTCGGGATCATAAGATAAAAGAGCAGCGTAAGCCGAATCAATTTTTGCAACTCCCGTAATCAGGTTGAGATCGTATAAACCCTGTCCCGATGCCTTTAATGCAAGCTTAAGACGCTCTTCATTTTCTCTAAGTGCCTCGTCTATCTGGATACGTTCAATTTCGGAAGCCGCTCTTGAAGCAAAGATTGTTAGAAAATTGTTTTTACTATTATAGTTGGTCATCGGTTTATCATCCATACCGACTAATAATCCAAGCGGTTTTCCCGATGTTGCAAATAGTGGAATTCCGATATAGCTTTCAATTCCCAACTTTTGCAGAAGCTGATCTTTTGGAAATTTCTTTTGTACACCTTTAGCAAAAATTTTTAAATCTTTTTCAAGTAACATTTCACAAGGAGTATCAGTTATCTCAAATTCAATATTTTCAATTATTACGCCATCCATTGCCAATGCAATTGTTTTTACTTTTAAAGCTGAAACGTCCGTAAACTTTGCAATGAAGGTATACTTCAATTTTAGTAATGTTGAAAGTTCTTTTACAAGGGGGTGGAGAAAGTTATATGCTACATGATTAGTTTCTTTAACGATAGAGTGAATCGCATTATTAAAAAATAATTTTTCAGTAATGTCATTTGCCAATAACAATTCCGCATCATATCCCTCAAAAACAATAGAATGAGATGTAACCTCCACATCAATTACTGAACGATCTTTTTTATAATGCTTTTGCAAAACAGAGTCGAAAGATTTATTAATCTTTTCTGAATTAGATACAGATTCTGTCGGGCAAATTAAATCTGATATTGTCATCTCCAAAAACTCGTCCATAGAATAGCCATAATTTTTTATAGCTGCTTCATTAATAGCAAGAAATCTCAAACTTTTTTTATCATAAACCCACATTGGGAGGGGATTTGCATAAAAAAGCTTTTTGTAAAGTATTTCTGATTCTTTCAGTTTTTTTTGAGCAATTATTTGTTCTGTTATATCGGTTTGTGTTCCCCATAAACCGTGCATATAACCGTCTTCAAATACACCGACGGTATTATTCAGAAAATAGACTTTTTCCCCATCTTTATTCTTCTCTTCTGAAATTTGATTTGTTAAAGTAAAATTATTTTCTACCCATGGGATAAGAGCATCAATCATTTCGTCGATATCCCCCACCCAAAAATCCGAGAGTGTTTTACCTATAATTTCGTTTGGACTCTCAAAACCATACATTTTGGCAAAAGATTTATTTGCTTCTGTAATTTTTGAAGTAAGTAAATATTGACGGGCAAATTCCCTTTGAGGTAAAGATAACGGAATCGGTGGGGATAATTGAATATAAGAAATCCCCTCGGATGTTTTTGCAAGAAATAAATTTAACTTTTCTTGATAAGATTTTAGTGCAGCTTCTATTGAAGATTTCTCAGCAACTTTTTTCCGAAGATCAGCAAGTTCTTCAGTGAAAGATGTAAACAATTTTTCTTCTTCAATCATATGGCGAATATTCAGAATTTACAAAAATTGGTATCTGCTAAAAATCTATCAACTTAAAATAATGATGACTTAATAGGGATTAATCACACTATTACAAAAAGATAAATTTTAGACTTCTAATAAATCACTTTTTTATATAAATCTAAAGTAAAATATTGTTAAAAGGTTAAAAATAGTAATGAAGGAGTAATATACCCAGTAAAATGAGATTTAAAGTCGGAGCACCCGAACATTGAAAAAAAAACGACCAAAACATAGAATTCAATTAAAGTAATATTAGAATATTTCGATAATCTTGTATGGTAAAACAAAAAATCAAAACAGAGGAAATAATGGCAGCAGTTGAAGAGAATAAAAAAGAGTCAACCGAACTCCTACAATTAGTGAGTTTCTTAATTGGGAAAGAGGAATTTGGCGTTGATATAGGATATGTACAAGAAATCAATAGGATGGTACAAATAACAAAAGTACCTAACGCCCCCGATTTTGTTGACGGAGTAATTAACCTGAGGGGAAGAATAATCCCGGTCATTGACCTTCGACTTAAATTTGGTATGAGACGCAAAGAGCATGATAAAAATACAAGAATTGTGGTTGTTGAAGTCTCGGGGAAAACAGTCGGATTTATTGTTGATGCTGTTACAGAAGTATTAAGAATCCCCTCCAATATAACAGAAGCCCCGCCGGATATGGTAACCGGAGTAAACTCCGAATTTATAAAAGCTGTTGGTAAACTCGAAGATCGCCTCTTAATATTGATTGATCTTGAAAAAGTTCTATCACTAGATGAGAAAAAAGAGTTAGCGTCAACTAAAATATAATAACAGCTCTAAATAATTATAGAGTCTGGAAATATTTAATTAAATACAAGGTTATACTAAACTACAAATTTCGGGTATTCAGCAAATAGCAACAGCAGCAGAAGACTTAAATAAATTAACTAATAATCTTCAAAACCTGGTTGGGCAATTTAGTATCTCTTCTGAAAATCGTCATAGGAGAACAAGTAAGTACAACCAAATCGGGAATTAAAAATAAAGTTAATACTTTTGGCAAATATCATTATTTAAGTTTTTACCGATGTACTCTATGAGAAATTATGAAAAAATTAATCTCACAAAAAAAAGATAAAAAAGAATTGCTCGAAGAAATTTCCAACTGACAAAAAAATAAATTAAGGGAGAATAAAATGAAAAAATTCAATGATTTTTGCATTCGTAACAAAATACTATTTAGTTACAGTATAATAATTCTATTAATAATAATCTTTGCTTCTTTTGTTTACACAAATAATAATGTCTTAGAAGAGAAGGCAGATGAAGTGATTCATAATTTTTCAACAGCAAACTTTTTAGAGATTAAAATAGCTGACCACTTAGATTGGAGTAAACAACTTTTAGGAGCAATTGCAACAAACAAGAAATTCACAGGTCAACTGGACCCCAGAAAATGTTCATTTGGAGAATGGTATTATTCAAGTCAGCCGCCGGATGGCGTTTCAGCCCAGGGGTGGCACGAGTTGGGCGAACAACATCGCAGGCTTCACGAGTCTGCTGAGACAATTAACAATTATATTGTTGCAAATGAAGAACAAGTAAAAGTAGTTCAATATTTTGAAAATCAAGTTAGCCCAATACTAACTAATGTTAAAAATACAATTACTGATATTTCCAAACATACAAAAGCAAATGTCGATAAAGCTTCAAACGGAATGTCATCTGCATTCAACTTGGCATCCACATTAGTTTTAGTAATTACTTTTGCCGCAATTATAATTGCAATATTCCTAACATTTTTCACTGCTAATAAATTAAGTAACCCAATTAATGAAGTATTTTCAACAGTTACTAGATCGG
>JAGUXE010000346.1 GCA_020061995.1 Ignavibacteriales bacterium
TAATAACATAAGGTCCATAAAAATCAGGAAACCTAACAATCGAATGTACAAGATTATCATTTAATCCTGCTTGAATAATCATATTCTCCATCTCGACCCTTATTCTTCCTTTACGAGAATTAGGATAATGAGGATGTCCCTCAGTAACCGGATTAAATTGTGGTTTTCCATAAACATAAACATTTCCCGGGAAAACAAATTTCATTTGATTTTGTTTTGCGACTGCTAATGATACAGCCAATAGTTGTCTACTTTGTGAATTCCACAAAGGGTATGGAACATTAACACAATAATATAAAGTAGATGCTTTTTTTGCAGCTGTGTTCAAATCATTTAGACTAGAAGCATCACCGGTAATTATTTCAACATTAAGTCCTTCGGCATATTTTTCTGCTTTAGTCCTATCTCTTGAAAAGACGATTACCTTTTCCCCTTTTTCAACTAATGCTTTAGCTGTTGCTCTACCTATACCGCCTGTAAATCCAACAATTAAATGATTATTATTCTGATCCATACCAACTCTTTCTTAATTTAAGGGAATTCCCTTTTCTCTTTGATTTTTCAATGCCTCAAGGTACCACTGAAATTCATCTAAAAACTTTTTACTTCTTCTCTCATAATCACCATTTACAGAGGTCCCATCATCATTTAAGCTTTCATGCGCTTTTGATATCGGGAGCGAAATTGGAATCGGTATTGTTCTAAGTTCTGAACAAATTAATTTCAACTGTTCTGCAGCACGCACCCCCCCAAACGGACTCGATGAATATGAAATAATAGCAGTTGGCTTATAAAAATATTCATGATAATAGTGATCAAGTAAATTTTTAAGTGCTGGCGGAATGCTATGGTTATATTCGGCAGCAACCATTATGAAGCCATCTGCTTCATTTAAAATATTGTGAATCTTGACAAATTTTTCTTCAGGGTTTTCCATCTGTCGATAAACTCGTTCCAACATCGGCAGTTCAAATTCAACCGGATCAACTACAGTTACTTCCCAAGCTCTTGCTTCAGCAATTTTCCGCGCAAATTTTCCGACTTTGTTTCCTTCTCTATTGTTCCGTACCGAACCTAATAATATTGCGATTTTCATCTTTTCCCTTTATTGTTAAAAAATATTTGTTCTAATAACAAACATTTTCAAATTTGAATAAGTTCTAAATCTAGGGAAATCCATTTATTAAGTTACACAATTTGTGATATCAAAAAAAAGGCGGCTCATTAAAAGCCGCCAATTTGTATTAAGTGCAATTTCAGGAACTAATCAACACCATTTTCATCTTCTTCGGGAACAAATTTTGCGATATCGGCAATTGAATCATTCTCTTTTAATCGAATAACTCTTACACCTTGAGTATTTCTTCCCATAACGCGAATATCTTTTAAGCCTTGACGAATTACCATGCCCTGAGTCGAGATAATCATCAGTTCTTCATTATCTGTCACTTCCATCATGGAAATCATATTGCCGACTTTTTCACTTGTCTTAACAGTAATAACACCTTTACCGCCTCGTCTTGTAATTCTATAGTCATTAATATCAGAACGTTTGCCATATCCATGTTCGGTTACAACGAGAATACTTCCTTGACGTTTAATGACTAAAAGTCCAACCACAACATCACCTTTTCCGAGAGTAATTCCTCGGACACCGGTTGCTGTTCTACCCATATCACGAACATCTTTTTCGTGGAAACGTATCGCATTACCTTTTTTAGTACCAAGTACTATATCATTTGTACCGTCTGTCATTCTAACAGCAATCAGTCTATCATCATCATTCAAGTTGATAGCGTTTATTCCACCTTTTCTAACATTTCCGTAAGCAGAAAGGACGGTTTTTTTGATTGTTCCTTGTTCAGTTGCCATAATCAAATAGCTTGTATCGTTAAACTCCTTGACTGCAAGGAATGCGGTGATGTTTTCATCTTTTTCCTTCTCAATCAAATTCAATATTGATCTTCCTCGTGTAGCTTTACCACCTTCAGGAAGAGCATGAACTTTCAGCCAATAACATTTACCTTTATCAGTAAAAAATAAAATATATTGATGAGTTGAAGCAATAAACATGTGTTCGATAAAGTCATCATCTTTTGTTCCTGCCCCGGTGACACCTTTCCCACCCCGTGCTTGTTTTCTATAACCGCTTACCGGGAATCGTTTGATGAAGCCTCTATGTGAAATCGTAACTACAACATCTTCTTCAGCAATAATATCTTCAAGAGAAAATTCTTCATAGTTATAAATGATTTCGGTTCGTCTCTCATCACCATATTTTTCTTTTAAGGATAGAAGTTCTTCTTTAATTATAAAACTTCTCTTTTCTTCGCTGTCGAGTATACTTTTCAATTTTTCAATTAATTTTATTACTTCTTTATATTCATCTTCTATTTTTTTTCTCTCTAATCCGGTCAATCTTTGAAGACGCATATCAAGAATAGCTTTAGCCTGAATTTCGGAAAGTTTAAACTTCCTCATCAAGTTATTTTTGGCTGTCTCTACATCACGCGATTTTTTAATAGTTTCGATAACTTCATCAATGTTATCGAGTGCAATTATATAACCCTCTAAGATGTGAGCGCGTCTTTCGGCAGCATCAAGATCGAATTTTGTCCTTCGAATCAATACTTCCATCCGATGAACCAAGAAGTGATGCATCATTTCTTTAAGATTAAGAACTTTAGGAACCCCATGTACCAGTGCAAGCATGTTCACACCAAATGTGGTTTGCATTTGTGTGTGTTTGAATAATTGATTCAATACTACAGGTGGCTGTGCATCTCTTTTAAGTTCGATAACAACACGCATACCATCGCGATCCGATTCATCACGAATATTGGAAATCTCGGTAATTTTTCCTTCTTTTACCAGGTCAGCAATTTTTTCAATGAGATTAGCTTTGTTTACCTGATATGGAAGTTCTGTAATAATTATGGTTTCACGATTGTTTTTATGAGTCTCAATATTAGCTTTAGCACGAACAATAACTTTTCCACGTCCCGTTAAGTAAGCATCCTTCACCCCTTCGTAACCAAATATAATACCGCCTGTTGGAAAATCCGGTGCGGTTATATACTTCATTAATTTTTCGATTGTTATGTCGGGATTTTTTATCATAGCGATTAATCCGTCAATAACTTCAACCAAATTGTGTGGAGGGATATTTGTTGCCATCCCCACAGCAATTCCACTTGATCCATTTACCAACAGATTTGGAAGATATGCAGGCATTACTGTTGGTTCTTGCAAAGTATCATCAAAGTTTGAAGAAAAATTAACAGTATTCTTATCAAGATCTCTTAACATTTCATCAGCGATTCGCGCGAGTCGTGCTTCAGTATAACGCATAGCAGCAGGAGAATCACCATCAACCGATCCAAAATTTCCTTGCCCATCAACCAAAGGATAACGTAATGAGAAATCTTGAACCATTCTAACCATAGTATCATATACAGCCGAATCACCATGCGGATGATATTTACCAAGGACTTCACCGACAATTCTCGCCGATTTTTTATAAGGTTTATTATGTGCCATTCCCAATTCATGCATTCCGAATAGAACTCGCCTGTGAACCGGTTTTAATCCGTCACGAACATCAGGCAGCGCTCTTGCTACAATTACCGACATCGAGTAATCGATGTATGATGATTTCATTTCTTCTTCTATTGAAACGGGAATAATTTTATCGAATATAGTAGTTGACATATTTTACTTCAGTATTTTATTAAATTCTTTAACTAATAATCTTTTTAGACATCTAAGTTTCTGACATACTTAGCATTTTTCTCAATGAATTCACGGCGAGGCTCAACATTATCTCCCATTAGAACTTCAAAAATTTTGTCTGCTGTCGCGGCACTTTCAAGTGTAACTTGCAACATTGTTCTTGTTTCTGGGTTCATGGTTGTTGACCAAAGTTGTTCCGGATTCATTTCACCAAGTCCCTTATATCTTGAGATCTGAACACCTTTTATTTGTATTTGTTCAGCTCCTTCATTTTCTTGATTTACTTCTACTTCCTCAACAACTTTGCCGTTTACTTTTAATCTTTTGAGAATATCATCCCGTTCCGCATCATCAAAAGCGTAATACTCTTCTTTTCCTTTTTTCACACGATACAGTGGCGGTTGAGCTATAAATACTTTTCCTTCAGTAACCATATCTTTCATGTATCGATAAATAAAGGTTAAAAGTAGTGTTCGGATATGACTTCCATCAACATCAGCATCTGTCATTAAGATAATCTTTCCGTAACGAGTTTTTGCAGAAACGAATTCATTTCCAATTCCCGCGCCAATTGCGGCTATAATTGCTTTGATTTCATTATTCTCTAAGATTTTGTTGAGTTTAGCTTTTTCAACGTTTAATATTTTTCCTTTTAAAGGAAGAATAGCTTGAAATCTTCTATCGCGTCCTTGTTTAGCAGAACCGCCGGCTGAATCACCTTCGACGATATAAAGTTCGCAATGCTCGGGATCTGTAATTGAGCAATCGGCAAGTTTTCCCGGTAGGTTCATTGAATCAAGAGCATTTTTTCTTCGTGCAAGATCCCTCGCTTTTCGGGCTGCTTCTCTCGCTTCTGCTGCTCTCAAACATTTTTCAATAATTTTTTTCCCAACTGATGGATTTTCTTCTAAAAATTCTGCAAGTTTTTCACCTACAAGAGTTTCAACAGCTGACTTTGTTTCGCTGTTGCCAAGTTTAGTTTTAGTTTGACCTTCAAATTGAGGTTCAGCAACCTTAACCGAAATTACCGCCGTTATACCTTCTCTGAAATCATCACCCGATAAAGTGATTTTGCCATCTTTTATTAAGTTATTTTTATTTGCATAATTGTTAAAAGTCCTTGTAAACGCTGTTTTGAAACCAACAAGATGTGTTCCTCCTTCGTGAGTATTAATATTATTAACATAAGAGAAAATATTTTCAGAATACCCTTCATTATATTGAAAAGCGATTTCGATTGGAGTATTATCTTTTTCCCCTTCTATGTAAACGCATTTGTGTAATGGTTGACGATCTTCGTCGAGGTATTTAACAAATTCGATTAATCCGCCTTTAAAATGAAAAAGAATTTCTTCGCCATCACGTTCATCTCTCATTTTAATAGAGATATTTTTATTGAGGTATGCAAGTTCACGCATCCTCTCCATCAGGGTATCAAATTTGAATTTTGTTGATTTAAATATTTCTTTATCTGCAAGGAAAGTTACTTTAGTTCCTGATTCATTCTTTTTGGTTTTGCCGATTTCTTTGACAGGAGCAACAGGTTCACCTTGTCTATATTCCTGAAAATAAACCGCTCCATCACGACGGATCTCAACTTTTAACCACTCCGAAAGTGCATTAACAACTGAAACTCCAACTCCATGCAAACCCCCAGATACTTTATAAGTATCTTTATCGAATTTGCCGCCGGCGTGTAAAACTGTCATAACGACTTCAAGAGCCGACCGGTTTTCTTCCTGATGAAGATCAACGGGAATACCTCGACCATTATCTTCAATTGTAACGGTTTCATCTTTATTTATAGTTACTGAAATGAAATCTGCGTAACCCGCTAATGCTTCATCTATGCTGTTATCCACTACTTCATTGACAAGGTGATGCAGTCCTCTTGTTCCGACATCTCCGATATACATTGCCGGTCTTTTACGAACCGCTTCAAGTCCTTTTAAGACGTTAATGTTTTTTGCCGAATAATTATTCATGTTTTCTTGAGCCATAATTTTACTGTTCCAGTTCTATAATTCGATTAATTTAAATTTTCTTAAACACCAAATAGTTTGATGTGTCGAACTCTTTTTTCTTTAAAATATTCATTTATTTTTTTAACGATTTCCGTTTCATGAAATTTAACCTCGTTTCTAAGCGAGGCATTTTCGATATATATATGCAAAGTTGATTTTTCCATTTTTAAGGGTTCCACCATTTTTGATAAATGAGGAAATATTTCAAAAAATTTGTCTATTATTTCACTCTCTTTCATCATTATCCGGATTGACTTAAACTCATCATCTTGTGCAATTATATCTTTTAGACTTTTAATATCACTATACATAACTAAGGTTTCCATTATTAATTTTTAGAAACCGATCGCCTTCGTTTTTATGAAGGAAGTTATAGTTTGAAAAATCAGTTAAAGTGATAAATGTCTGTCCAACTTCACAAAGATACTCACTAATTCTTAATGCTCTATTTGAATCTAATTCCCCAAAAACATCATCGAGCAGGAAAATTGGATTTCTATTTGATTGCTCCTTTAAATAAAAGTATTGTGCAAATCTCAATGCAACTTGGAATGTTTTGTGTTGCCCTTGAGAACCATATACTTTAAGCGGTTTATCGTTAATATTAAAAACAAAATCATCCCGATGTGGTCCAACTATATTTGATCCTCTTCTTATTTCCTCGTCTCGCTTTTCTCTAATTTGTCGGGCGAAAAGATCTGCAATATTCTCATTATTATTAGTAAGTGACGAAGAATAAAGTATTTCCGGGAACTCTTCAGTCTTCATTATTTTCGAATAAGATTGCGACATAAAGTTATTAAACAAATCAACAAACTGAACCCTGTAATTAATTAATTCCGTTCCTGAAGAAATAAGTTTTTCATCCCAAGCATCAAGTTGTTTTAATAAATCATTACTTCGCTGCAATTGAACTAAGTTCAACAAACTTGCTCTTTGCTTTAACACACGACTATAGTCAAGAAAATATTCAAGATATGATCTATTTGCTTGAGAAAGTATGGAGTCAACAAATTTTCTTCTTTCGGAAGGCGAGCCTTGCGTTAGGGCATGATCGTCAGGGGTAAGAAGAACAACCGGATATTTTCCAATTATATCCGCTGAGCGGTTAATTTGCTTACTGTTTTGAAAATAAAACCGCCTCTTATCATTTCTATTAAAATATATGCGTACAAAATCTTGAGTCAAATCTTCAATTAAACCATTAATTTCGTAATCCTCTTCATTAAAGCTGAGGATTTCAATATCAGCAGAGGATTTAAAGTTCTTTGTGGTACATAGAGAATAAATTGCTTCTAAAATGGAAGTTTTACCTTGCCCGTTACCACCGACTATATAATTAATACCATTTGAAAAAGACACTTTGGTATCTTTATGAATACGAAAATTTCGTAACCGTAGTTCGTTTAGAATCATTGACTAATTATTAATTCGCACCGGCATTAATAACATCATTAAATCTTCATTCTCCCGCTGCTTAACAGGTTCTATAATACAAGCTTTGGTCGGGGAATGTAATTTAAACACAGCTTCTGAATCATCCAAATGTGAGAGGACATCATTTAAAAACCCCGCATTAAATCCAATAGACATCGCATCGCCTATATATTCACATGTTACTTTTTCCTTTGCACTTGAACCATGCTCGATGTTTTCAGCAGTTATTTCCAATTCATCACTTGCTAAAGTCAATTTGACTTGTTGATAATTTGTAGTAGTAAAGAGTAACATTCTCTTAATTGAAGCTTGCAATTCTGTTTTTTTTACTTTTAATCTGAATTCATTCTCTAACGGTATAACACTGTTATAGTCCGGATATTTTTGGTTTATTAATCTTGAAGTCAATTCAACATCTTCTAGAATGAAAGAAATCGTTGAATCGTTCAATGCAACTTCTACATTTCCTTCAACCAATAATTTTGACAGAACTGATGTAGCTCTTTCAGGAACAACATATTGTTCCGGTATTTCACTTTTTTCAGAGAGTAAAGAATACCTGACAAGCCTATGACCGTCAGTTGCAACAAATCGTAAACCTTCCATGTTAAA
>JAGUXE010000169.1 GCA_020061995.1 Ignavibacteriales bacterium
CAATTATTTTCTGTGCCTGTTTCTTTTGTTACTTTTCTTTCGCAAAGAAAAGTAAAGGAACTAAAATAAACTAATCCCTAAAATCTTTCGGCTAATACCCGGAATATGGAGTTGTGCTTTCTTCACCACGGGCTATAGCCACGTGGTTAATATAAAATCAATTTACCATTTCAGATTTTTCATCCCGGCAAAGTCAGATGGACAGGCAACGATTTCCGTAAATCGAAAATTATTTTTCCACTCTCTTCTCTTCCCAATGTCATAGCCATCACTTTGTGAGAGAAGAGCTTGTCCCGTCTTTTGGGGAGGCCGGGGGATGAGTTCACTTCATTTTTCTCGCAGCTTCGCCACGTCAGTCACATCTGCGCACTGATTAAGGAGGATTAATAAATAATCCTAAACTAAAATATTAATCTAATGGATATTGAAAGAAATGACAAATGAATCTAAAACAAATTGAAGCATAAACGCACATAAGTGCGATACAACACATGCAAAAATAAATACTTGTTTATGATTCTATTTTTTTGTAGTAACACCAAATTCTTAACAATGAATCCAATTAGATTCTTTAACCAAATACTCACAATCATAAAATATTATCAGATATTATCTGTGAGTAATCAAAAATTATCTTGATTAAAAATAAAAAGTGAAGAGAATAAATTCAAGCACATATTATTCAACAACTCTATTATTTCTTTGATAGTAGGTTGAAAACTCAACCACGCCCTCTATGTTTCCATCAGAAACATTTTTTTTCGGAAACTAATATAAGATTTTCTTTCGATTTATAAATGCAGTACTATTTTTTTGCCGGCATGACACATCACATAAAACGTCATTCTGTTCGCAATGGGCGAATCGTTTCAGAATCTCTCCTATCGTAGAAAGATGCTGATTCGCCTCGGCGAATCATCAGCATAACGTGATTGGAGTTTTGTCATCCCGAACTTGTTTCGGGATCTGCATCAGCATAACAGTGGTGTCACTTGTCATTCTGACGTAGGTCAGAATCTTATTTGAGCCCAACAAAATGACACTGTTGAGTCTACAATTAATAAATCCACTCTCGGCAATTTCTTCTCGACATAAATCCGCCGCGATCGATCGAGCTACATTTCTATGCTTTATGAACCTTATTAGATTTGACACCTGCTTTTTCAAAAGCGTTTCTGGTATCTATTATCAGATTACTCTTCTCTTCAATAAACTTATAGTCATAGTTAGTATGATCGGTACTTAACATTACAACATCATAACTCGATAAATTTGCTCCCGTTAACTCAACCGAACTCATTTCAAAATGATATTTTCTGGTAGTTGGAAGAGTCGGCACATAAGGATCGTTGTAATCGACCGTTGCTCCTTTTTCTCGAAGGATTTCAATCAGTTTTAATGTAGGCGATTCACGCATATCATCAATATCTTTTTTATAAGCCGCACCAAGTATTAACACTCTAGAACCCTTTAACGATTTACTGATGTCATTCAAAACTTCCATCGTTCGTTGTATTACATAATATGGTTGCTGTGTATTTATTTCACCGGCAAGTTCAATGAACTTAGTGCTTATCTCATATTCTCGTGCTTTCCAGGTAAGATAGAAAGGATCAATTGGAATACAATGCCCTCCCAATCCGGGACCCGGATAGAATGGGTGATAACCAAATGGTTTTGTTGAGGCAGCATTAATAACCTCCCAAACGTCAATCTCCATCCTATCAAAAACCATTTTTAATTCATTAACAAGGGCGATGTTTACTGAACGGTAGATATTTTCAAGAAGTTTTGTTGCTTCTGCAGCTCGTGTTGAACTTACCGGAACAGTTTGAACAATAACCTGATTGTACAAAGCTACGGCAGTTGCTTTACAATTTTCCGTTACTCCACCAACAACTTTCGGAATTGTTGAAGTACTAAAATTTGGATTATTTGGATCTTCTCTTTCAGGACTGAATGCCAAATAAAAATCTTTACCTACTTCCCAATTTGGTTCATCTTCTTTTTTCGCTGCAGGCTTCTCAAACATCGGTAAAAGAATCTCATCAGTCGTTCCGGGATAGGTTGAAGATTCTAAAACAACAAGTTGCCCTTTTCGTAAATATTTTGCTGCCATTGCCCCCGACTTGACAATGTATGACATATCAGGTTCACGATGTTCATTTAACGGTGTAGGAACACAAATAATTATTGCATCAACTTCCGGAATTCTGCTGAAGTCTGTTGTAGCTTCAAATTTTCCGTTATCAATAACAGGTTTAATTTTTTCTGCTTTGATATGTTTGATGTAAGTTCCGCCAGCCATTAAAATCGGAATCTTTCTTTCATCAATATCGAAACCGATTACTTTAAAGTTTTTATATGCGAATTCCAATCCTAACGGGAGTCCTACATAACCAAGACCGATAATGCCGACAACTGCCGAACGGTCATTTAATTTATCTATAAATTCCATAGTGCCTCATCTATAATCTTAAATAAAAATAATAAGGGTGATAAAATAATAAGATTTGATGAATAATTAGTAAAACCCCCCATATTTTTTTGAACCTCACGACTCACTATCATTGATGTCATCCCAAACTCGTTTCGGGATCTACATCAGCAGGACAGTAATTTCACTTGTCATTCTTTTCGCAAGGGGCGAATCGTTTCAGAATCTTACTAGTTGCTTGTAGATGCTGATTCGCCGGGGCGAAGCATCAGCATGACGTGATTGGAGTTTTGTCATCCCGAACTTGTTTCGGGATCTGCATCAGCATGACAAATTAATCTTCTGTTGATAATGTTATTTGATTCTCGACATAAATCCGCTTCTGCGGATCGAGCTACAAAACTCAATAAACACAAATATCAAGCTACATCGGTCTAATCATATTCTCAGGTTTTAATATCTCATCTAATTCACTTTTCGAAAGCAATTTCTTTTCGAGGACTAACTCGTAAACTCCCCTATTCGTTTCAAGCGCTTCTTTTGCTAATTGTGTTGAGGTCTCATATCCAAGAACCGGATTTAATGCAGTTACAAGTCCGATGCTGTTTTCAACGAGTGATCTGCATCTTTCGACGTTGGCAGTAATTCCATCAATACATTTTTGTTTTAGAGTCATCATTCCGTTTTTCAACATTTCAATTGATTCAAAAAGACTCTCAACAATAACAGGTTCAAAAACATTCAACTGGAGCTGTCCCCCTTCTGCTGCAAGTGTCACAACTAAATCGTTCCCTATTACTTTAAATGCTATTTGATTCACAACTTCAGGAATAACAGGATTAACCTTCCCCGGCATTATCGAAGATCCGGGCTGCATCGGAGGTAAATTTATTTCATTGATCCCTGTCCTTGGACCCGAAGAGAGTAATCTTAAATCATTACAAATTTTTGATAGTTTAACAGCTAACCTTTTCACTGCCGATGAGTACATAACAAAAGATCCCGTATCCTGTGTTGCTTCAACAAGATTGCCTGCAAGAACTATATCAAGATTTGTTACATCACGCAGATGCTGTACACATTTTTCACTATATTGTGGATGTGAGTTAATTCCCGTCCCTATTGCGGTTGCTCCCATATTCACTTCAAGAAATAGTTTAGCATTCTGTTCAAGCCGTTCAACTTCTTCATTTAGAGTAACTGCATAAGCCTCAAACTCCTGTCCTAATGTCATCGGAACAGCATCCTGTAACTGTGTTCTTCCCATTTTAATTATCTGAGAAAATTCTTTCGACTTATTTGAGAAAGAAGAAATTAGTTCTTTCAATACTTCGATCAATTTTTTATTGGCATTAATAAGAGCAATTTTAACCGAAGTAGGATAAGCATCATTTGTTGACTGAGAAAGATTAACATGGTTATTAGGGTGACAATATTTATAATCTCCTTTTTCATAACCAAGAATTTCAAGAGCACGATTTGCAATCACTTCATTCGCATTCATATTTGTAGATGTTCCGGCACCCCCTTGAATCATATCGACAACAAAATGAGAGTGGAGTCGTCCGTTCATTATTTCTGTACATGCATGAACAATAGCATCCAAAATCGGTTTAGATAAAAGCCCAAGTTCATGATTAGCTTTTGCAGCAGCCATTTTAACCATTGCTAATGCCTCTATTATCACCGGATGAAAATTTAAAGTTACTCCACTGATATTAAAATTTTCGATAGCACGCAAAGTTTGAACACCATAATAAAACTCATGCGGCACTTCTCTATCGCCAAGTAAATCGTGTTCGCTTCTTGTTCTGCCGGATTGATATTGAGCTGCCAAATTTACAACCCGTGTATTTGCAGAACTCATTCGCCTCGAAATAACTCTAGCTATACGAGCAAGTATTTCAAGAGCAATATCACTATTATCTTTTATAAGTTCTCTGAATTTATCTCTAGAGAGTGCAAGTATGGTGGAGTTAATAGTTGTTCTTGCCGAAGTTGAATGAGGTGAATCATCCATCAATGCCCCTTCCCCGAGGAAGTCATATCTTCCAAAGATGGATAGACGCTTTTCACTCCCATAAGGAGTTCTTTTAAACAACTCCACTTCCCCTTCATAAATCAAAAAGAGATTATTTCGTTTATTACTCTCAGTAAATAGGAAGCTGTTACTTTGATGCTGCTCGACCACTATCTTTTCCGAAATAGCTTCAAGATGATTATCGTTCAATCCTTTAAATAATTCAATACGTTTTAGAAATTCTTTAATAATATTTGTTTCCATTTTCATTCCTTCAATAAAAATATCTTTAATAAAATCATTACCAAATTTAGTGAAAGGTTCGGGTTAAACGAATTGTAATTTTGCTTTAGAAAGGTTGGTCATAATTAAGGTCAGAAACTTTATACAGTGGTTAGATGCTGATTCGCCGCGGCGAAGCATCAGCCTGACATTAATTAAATACTCTAATCCCGTTCGCTTTAATGAATGGTTTCGGGAGCACCCTTTTGCTTTGCACCTAAAATAATTGCATAGAAAACATTTAAACTCTTACCGATATTTCAAGAATAACAAGCAGCAATTTCCGTTAAACGAGAAAATCTGTCTGACCCGCCTGAGGCGGGGAGTTATTTTCTCGTAGGAAATTGTTGCGGTGTAGATTGATCAAATTCGCAGGATAGCAATTTTTTTGAGTCCGCCGCGGCGGAATGCTTCTTTTGCCTGCCCCTTTGGGGGTTCTTTTCTTACGCTAAGAAAAGAACGAACAAATAACTTTACTAAGCGAAATTCTATTTTCGAATTACTTAGTGAATATGTTCTTTCTATTATTTTGAGTACACTGCGGCGGTCTGTTTATTTTACCTGCCCCATTTATTTGGGTTACTTTTCCCAAAAGGGGTGCCTTTGGCATCGTAGTTTACCCCAAACACTTTCGGGACCAATCAAAGTAAAGGGAATCTGAATCTTCCTCTACATTAAAAGGATGCTGATTCCGCATAACACAAAGGATAACACCCAATAGCTTTTTACATCTCGACATAAATCCGACGAGGCGGATCGAGCTACAATATCCGAGCATGTAAATTTTTTGCTCTATCAATAAGGATAGAATATATAAAAGAGGAGTGAAAGAATAAACATAATCCACATTCCTAACTGAACTTGCTTTCCTTTTCCGGTCAGTAGCATCATTAAGGGATACAAAACAAAACCGGCTGTCATCCCTATTCCTAAATTATATGTAAACGACATTAATGTTATCGTAGCAAATGCGGGAACCGCTTGTGGAATATCTGAGAAGTCGAGTTTCGAGATTGGAGAAATCATTAATAATCCTACAATAATCAATGCTGAGCCGTAAGCATACGCAGGAATCATCACAAAAACCGGAGCAAGAAATAGTGCTGATAAAAATAGAAAAGCTGTAACCACTGCACTGAATCCCGACTTCCCTCCGGCTTCAATTCCTGCGGCTGATTCAATAAATACTCCCGCTGTTGTCGTCCCAAAGAGTGATGCAGCAACTGTAGAAAGAGCATCGCATAACATCGGTTTTTCTATCTCGGGAAGATTTCCATTTTCATCAAGTAGATTAGCCTTGTAACCCATCCCCAGTAAAGTCCCCATTGTATCGACAAAGTCAGTAATTAGAACGGTTAATATCACCGCAATAAATCCCCATGTAAATACACCTTGTATGTCAATCTGAAACATAATCGGGGATAAATCAGGTGGTTTACTAATAAACTCAGATGGGAGTGAAGTTACGCCGATTATTATCCCCAATATAGTAACGGCTATTATTCCGATTAATATTGCTGCATTAACTTTTTTAATCAATAAATAAACAATCAGTAGAAAACTGGCTATACCGAGAAGAACTTCGGGGTTATGTATATTGCCAACTTTAACAGGAGCACCGGGAACACCGAGTGTGATTATTCCAATATCATTCAATCCAATGAATGTTAAAAAGAAACCTATTCCAACTGCAAATGATATTTTCAATGAATCGGGGACAGCATTCGCCAACCAACTTCTCATCTTCAGAACTGTAAGAAGTGTAAACAAAACGCCACTTATAAATATTGCACCGAGCGCAGTCTGCCAGCTGTATCCAAGAACTTTAACAACTGTATAAGCAATGAAGGCATTTTCCCCCATATAAGGAGCAATTGCAAAAGGACGCTTTGCATATACCCCCATCAATAAAGTTCCGGTGAATGCAGTCCAGATTGTAGCCGCCATTGATGCTTCAAACGGTAATCCTGCTGCTTCAAGTATCTTCGGATTAACGATGATTATATAAGCCATCGTTATGAATGTTGTGAATCCGCCTATTATTTCCTGCTTGAAGTTAGTCTGAAGTTTATCGAATTCGAAATATTGTTTTAGCATTATAGTTGTTTGTTTTTGAATTAACATTTTAAACTTTAATAATTCAGACGACTTAATCAATAAAAATAATTGCGTCACTCAAATTGGTGGCGAAGTTCTTATGCTTTTTACATCATTATTAATCATTTGATTAAAATGCTTGATTAAATCAGAAGTTTAATTTATATTTGCCTCCACAATAAATTACTTAGTGAACAATGTCAAAAATAAAACAACCTGATTCTGATTTATCAACAGAAGACAAAATTAAAGAAGCAGCTCGTATAGTATTCACTCGAAAGGGTTATGCTGCTGCCCGAACTCGTGATATCGCCGATGAAGCCGGCATAAACCTCGCCCTTCTCAATTATTACTTTCGTAGTAAGGAAAAATTATTTGATGTTATAATGTTTGAGAAAATGCAGCAGCTTTTTGGAGTTATGTATCCCATTGTAAGTAATGAAAAACTTCCGCTTGAGAAAAAGATCGAGATGATTGTTGAAAACTATATAAATATGCTTTTGGAGAATCCCGATTTACCCTTATTTGTATTGAGTGAAATTAGAAATCCCTCAACTGCTTTTAAAAACAATTTCCCTGTACACAAGATTATCCAAAACACAAGTCTGGCTAATCAAATTAAAGAAAAACGACCCGATTTAAATCCAATCCATTTCTTTATGAATATACTCGGTATGACAATTTTCCCTTTTATTGCAAAACCAATTTTCGGGCAGATAGGATTGATAAACGAAAAGGATTTCAATTCATTGGTAAATGAGCGAAAAGCATTAATACCGATTTGGGTAAAAGCTATGCTCAAAGCAAAATAATATTTTAACAAATAGTTGAACAAACGATTATAACATATGAATAAAATACTTTATAAAACCCTTTTATTCTTCATACTCGTATGCTTACCTACTCTTAATGCCCAAACAAAAAAACTTACAATTGAAGAATGTTACGAACTTACTGTCACAAATTATCCGATGGTAAATCAGTACAAATTAATTGAACAATCTGAAGAGTTCAATTTATCCAATGCAAATAAAGGCTATTTACCTCAAGTATCATTCTTCGGAAAAGCTACTTATCAGTCTGATGTTACCGAACTGCCAATTAATCTTCCCGGAATGAATATTAAAAAGATGAATAAAGATCAGTATCAAATAGGTGCTGAGGTTAATCAAACTTTATGGGATGGCGGAATAATCGCCTCTCAAAAAGAAATAACAAAAGCATCTTCTGAAATTGAAAAGCAGAAATTGGAAAAAGAGATGTTCACTCTACGTGAACGGGTTAACCAAGTATTCTTCGGAATTCTTCTGCTTGAAAAGCAACTGGTACAGAATGACTTATTGAAGAGAGAGTTAAAATCCAATTACGATAAAGTCACTTCATATATCGAAAACGGTATAGCTAATTTATCTGATTTGGATGCAGTTAAAGTTGAACAACTAAATGCCCGGCAGCGAAAAACTGAATTGATTGCTACTCACAATTTGTATCTTCAAATGCTTTCTGCACTAACGGGAAAAACTATTGATAATAACACATCTATTATATTGCCTGAAGTTTCTACCGGTGATATTTCACAAGTTAACCGACGACCTGAATTACAACTCTTTAATGCTCAAGATAATTTCTATTTAAGTCAATCTGATCTCATTTATTCAGCAGTAAAACCAAGAATCGGTCTCTATTTACAAGGAGGATATGGTAATCCCGCACTCAATATGTTAAAGAATGCATTCTCAACTTATTACATCGGAGGTATAAAGTTTTCATGGAACCTTGGTGAGTTGTATTCAATTTCAAATAAGCTTGAGTTAATTGATATCAATCATAAAATGGTAGGAACTCAACGCGAGACATTCCTATTCAACAATAGATTGCAAATTCTGCAACAGGAATCTGAGGTTGATAAAATAAAGGAATTACTTAATAATGATGAAGAAATCATTTTACTTAGAAAGAATATTAGAAAATCGGCTGAAGCAAAAGTTGAGAACGGTACATTGAGTGTAACTGATTTAATCAGGGAAATTAACGCAGAAAACTTTGCAATAACTCAAAAATCTTTGCACGAAATTCAATTGGTCATGTCGCTCTATCACATAAAATATTTATATAACAATTAAGTGAAACCATTATGAGAAAGTTATTTTATTTTATTCCTTTAGTATTTGCATTGTTAATAATTTCATGCGGTGACGGTGGAAAAGAGATTGATGCATCCGGTCTCTTTGAAGCTACCGAGGTAATTGTTTCAGCAGAAGCCTCCGGAAAAATAATGGATTTAAATATCCGACAAGGAGATATTATAAAAGCCAATCAAATTATCGGCTACATTGATACGGTTCAACTTCACCTAAAAAGAATGCAGCTTTTGACAAATATAAAATCTCTCAATAACCGAATGTTAAATATTGAAAAGCAAATCGCCGTTACTAAACAACAGATAACCACAGCCTTAAAAGAAAAGGAACGATTCAGTAAATTATTTGATTCGAATGCTTCAACAAGAAAACAGGTTGATGATATCAATGCTCAAATTGCTCTCCTTGAAAAACAGTCGGATGCTCAATTATCAACAATGGGAAACAGCAATAAAAGTATAGAAGAAGATAAAACAGCTTTGCAAATTCAAGTTGAACAAATTTCCGATCAGTTAATGAAGAGTAATATTTCCGCACCTATCGATGGAACCGTATTAGTAAAATATGCTGAAAAAGGAGAACTCGCTTCATACGGCAAAGCATTATTTAAAATTGCTGATATGAGTAATATCTTTTTGCGAGCATATATTACCTCTAATCAACTTTCACAAATAGGAAACGGTGATAATGTAACAGTCTTTTCAGATTTTGGTGAAGATGAGAGACGCGAGTATGAAGGCAAAGTTGTCTGGATTTCTGACAAATCAGAATTTACACCAAAGACAATACAGACTAAAGATGAACGAGCAAATTTGGTTTATGCAATTAAAGTTGCCGTTAATAATGACGGATATTTGAAAACAGGTATGTACGGTGAATTAAAATTCAATAAGCAATGAAATCTATTGAAGTAAAAAATATCTACAGAAAGTATGGAACAGTTGAAGCACTCAACGACATTAGTTTTGATGTTGAGCATGGGGAGATTTTCGGAATAATTGGTCCGGATGGTGCCGGAAAGACAACACTATTCCGCATTCTTACAACCTTATTACTTGCTGATAGTGGAGATGCTTCAGTCGACGGATGTGATATTGTTAAAGATTATAAATTGATTCGTAACCGTGTCGGGTATATGCCCGGACGATTTTCACTATACCTTGATTTGAGAGTCGAGGAGAATCTAAACTTTTTCGCAACCGTCTTCAATACAACTATTGAAGAGAATTATTACTTGATTGAAGATATCTATAAGCAAATCGAACCATTCAAAAAACGTCGCGCTTCTGCACTATCGGGAGGAATGAAACAAAAGCTTGCTTTATGCTGTGCATTAATCCATAAACCAAAAGTACTATTCCTGGATGAACCTACAACCGGTGTTGATCCCGTTTCAAGAAAAGAACTCTGGGAAATGCTAAAGAAATTGAAACAACAAGGAATCAGCATTTTAGTCTCGACTCCTTATATGGATGAAGCTGAAATGTGTGACCGCATTGCACTAATTCAAAACGGTAAGTTTCTTAAGATTGATTCCCCACAAAATATAATTAATCAGTTTGATAGTCACTTGTGGGGAGTGAGAAGCAATAATATGTATGCTCTATTAAACGATTTGCGTAATCATCCAAAGATAAATTCATGTTACGCATTTGGTGATAGTCATCATATAACAATAAGCAATGAGGAGTTGACTATTGATGAGTTGGAAGTTTTTTTGGAGAAGAAGGGGCATAACAATGTTGAGATTGTAGCGATTAAAGCCTCTATTGAAGACTGTTTTATGGAATTAACAAACTAATAACATGAAAGTAATTTCCGTAAATAATTTGACTAAGACCTTTGGCAATTTTACTGCTGTCGATAATATTTCATTCGAAGTTGAACAAGGAGAAATATTTGGTTTTCTCGGGGCAAACGGTGCAGGTAAAACTACCGCTATTCGAATGCTTTGCGGATTGAGTAAACCAACATCAGGAATAGGAATAGTTGCCGGATTCAATATCGAAAAAGAACCGGAAAAAGTAAAAACCAGTATCGGATATATGAGTCAAAAATTTTCTCTTTACGAAGATCTCAAAGTTTGGGAAAATATACGGCTATACGCCGGAATTTACGGTGTTCCGGAAAAGAATATTTCATCAAAGATTGATGAACTTCTACAAATATTGGAATTTGAAAAAGAGAGAGAAACCCTTGTTAAGTCACTTCCACTCGGTTGGAAACAGAAATTATCTTTCTCCGTTGCACTAGTTCACGATCCCAAAATTGTTTTTCTCGATGAACCAACAGGCGGTGTTGACCCTGCGACCAGGCGACAGTTCTGGGAACTTATTTATCATGCTGCTGATCGTGGTATTACTATCTTCGTAACAACACATTATATGGATGAAGCTGAATATTGTGATCGTGTTTCAATAATGGTTGACGGTAAGATTGAAGCCCTTGATTCTCCCCGCAATTTGAAAAAACAATTTACTTCAAAAAATATGGATGAAGTTTTTCAACGATTAGCTCGAAAAGCTTCAAGAAATGCCGACTGATATGAAGCAGTTTTTAATATTCATAGAAAAAGAATTTTATCATATCACACGTGATAGATGGACGATGGCGGTTCTGTTACTCCTCCCTATTTTGATGCTTCTACTATTTGGTTATGCAATTACAACAGAAGTAAAAAATACTCGTCTTGCAGTTTATGATCCTTCGCAGGATGCAGCTACTGAATCAATAATCAATAAACTTCAGGCAAATGATTATTTTGTTCTAACACAAATTTTGAATTCTCCTGATGAGATTGAGAAAGTTTTTCAAGAAGGTGAGATAGGTTTAGTAGTAGTTTTCAGTGAGAGATTTTATGAAAACTTAATGCACACCGGTGAAGCTCAAGTTCAATTAATTACTGATGGAACTGATCCCAATACTGCAACTACTCTTACAAATTATGCTATGAACATTATCTCTTCTTACAAACAAGAGATTATGAAGATCAATAATATTCCTTATCAGATTAATCCGAATATAAAACTGCTGTATAATCCTCAAATGAAAGGGGCATACAATTTTGTCCCCGGCGTTATGGGAATGATACTGATGTTAATTTGTGCAATGATGACTTCCATTTCGATTGCACGCGAAAAGGAAATGGGAACTATGGAAATATTATTAGTCTCACCAATGAAACCGATATTTATAATTCTGTCGAAAGTAATTCCATATTTTGTTATATCTATTGTGAACTTGACAACAATCTTGTTGATATCAGTATTTATAATGGGAGTTCCGATTGCAGGAAGTTTTTTCTGGTTGATAGTACTCTCACTTCTCTATATTTTCCTTTCACTTGCATTGGGATTACTCATTTCTTCAATTGTTGATACTCAATTGATTGCTTTACTCATATCAGGAATGGCATTAATGATCCCCATTATTTTCCTCTCGGGAATGATATTCCCTGTAGAAAATATGCCGATCGGACTTCGAATAATCTCTGAAATCTTGCCGGCGAAATGGTACATCATTGCCGTAAAAAAATTAATGATAAAAGGACTTGGTATTTCCTCAATACTGCAAGAATTGTCAATACTTAGCTTAATGACTGTAGTGTTTATAGTAATCAGTCTTAGAAAATTTAAAACCAGATTAGAATAATCATGCTCAAATTTTTAATCGAAAAAGAATTCAAACAGATAATTCGTAATCCATATTTATTACGACTTATAATTGTATTGCCATTGATGGTATTACTGGTTCTCCCACTCGCAGCAAACTTTGAAGTAAAAAATGTTAACCTGACTATTGTGGATAATAGCCATACTCCCTATTCAAAAAGATTAATTCAGAAAATAAGTTCATCCGGATATTTTAGAATTACAACAATTTCTACAAATTACAATGATGCATTATATAGTATTGAACAAGATGTTGCTGATATTATTATTGAAATTCCTCCCCGGTTTGAAGAAGATTTAGTAAAAGAAAAGTTAAGTTCAATTTTAATTTCGGCAAACAGTGTGAATGGAACAAAGGGAGGACTTGGCAGCGCATATCTTGCAGGAATTATAACCGATTTCAGCAATGAAATTCGTGAAGAGTGGATTCAATCTTCAAATAGAATTTCAACACCGGCATTTGAAATGGTACCTCAATATAGATATAACCCGCATTTGGAATATCCGATCTATATGGTTCCGGCATTGATGGTTATGCTTCTAACACAAATTTGCGGATTTCTACCTGCACTTAATATTGTTGCTGAAAAAGAAAAAGGGACTATTGAACAGATGAATGTTACTCCCGTTATGAAGTTTACTTTAATTTTGTCGAAATTAATTCCTTATTGGGTAATTGGATTTACGGTTTTAACTATCTGCTTTGGAGTCGCTTTTATATTTTATGGATTAGCTCCTGTCGGTTATTTATCAACCATCTATTTATTTGCATCGGTTTATGTTTTAGCAATTTCAGGACTAGGGCTCGTTGTATCAAACTATGCAAATACGATTCAGCAGGCAATGTTCATGATGTTCTTCTTTGTTATGACGATGATTTTCTTAAGCGGGCTTTACACTCCTGTTAATAGCATGCCTGATTGGGCTCAGTTTATAAGTAGATTCAGTCCTCTGAAATATTTTATTCAGGTGATGAGATTGGTTTACTTAAAAGGAAGTTCACTATCCGATCTGTTGCCGATGTTTTTGGCATTAATCGGATTTGCAATTTTCTTTAATGCATGGGCAGTGCTCAGTTATCGAAAAAGAAGTTAGTTAATAAAGATGTTTTATTAAGATTATTGCCTCTACAAAAACAATCAATATTTTTTAGGAATATTTAATTGGTCGCAGAGGTCATTAATCTCTTTTTTTAGTTCAATCATTTTGATTTCCCTGTCAACCATGAAATTGTTAAATCTCTCAAGTTCATTCATTTTTCGTGCTAACTCTTTTTCCGTTTCTTTACGTGCGGAGATATCCCTTACAACCGCAAGGACTCTTCCCTCCCCACCTATCTCGGTTTTTCGAAGACTTACTTCTACCCAGAAAGTTGAGCCATCTTTTTTTAGAGCTTGCCATTCAAAGATTTGTGATCCATGAGAAACAGCCTTTTTAATATTTGATTGTGCATTTTCTTCCGTATAAATTGAATCTCCGGAACTTAATCTCTCAATTTTGTGACTTACAATCTCTTCCTTATTTTCATAACCGTATAATTCCAGAGCCCGCTCATTGCAATCAATAACAATTCCTGTTAAAGCATCATGAATAAAAATCGCTTCACTCGTTGAATTGAATATTTCCACAAAATTTTTCATGCTCTGTTTAAGGCTCTCATCAAGTCGCTTTTTTTCTATAATCTCCCATGTAATGTCAAAAAGATAATTAGCGATGTTCACATCTTTATTCAAGTATTCTTTCTTCTTATTAAAAAGACTTATTAAAGCTACAATAGTTCCATTTCTCAAAATGGGGATGTGCAATTCACGTGTAATTTTGATGTCGTATTTGTAGAAATATTTTTTAGGTGAATCTTCTGCCGTGTTGTTATAGAATAGTGGTTGGCTTTTTTCGACAAAGCCTGATAACAAATAATTCTTTAATATCTGTTCAGATAATGAGGAGAAATCTCTGCTTTGCAATTTGGTTTCTGTTTGACTTGATGCAGTTACAGAAATAAATTTAGTCTGAGTTGAATCAACAGAGTGAAAAAGACTAAATTCACTTCCGGTTAATATTTCAACTTCATCGAGCACTTTTGAAGTCATCTCATTAACCGAATAGCTCACTGATACTTCAAGTAATCTTAATTTGCTCTCTAAAAGTATCTTCTTTAAATGCTCTTCAGAATTGTCTCTGAAAACAAAAACAACTCCGTTATTGTGGTCGTGAAAATTATTTATGGGGGCAGATGTAAAAGTAATTGGAACCTCATCTCCTTTTTTCGAGATGAGTAAAGTTGGTGCAACTGATTTATACTGTAAACTTTTTTGAAATACTATTTTAAGAGGATTCTCTTTTTTATCACCACTCGATTCTTCGACGATATTAAATACCGTTTCTATTTTCTCTTCTTTCGCTTCTTCATTGCTCCATCCTGTTATCAGTTCTGCTACGGGATTGATATATTGCACATTCAAATTGCTGTCGGTTGTAATAACGCCGTCACCTATGCTATAAAGTGTTGTTTGATATAAATTCTTTTCTTCGTTAATTCTTTCTAAATAAGTTTTGTTTTCTTCCTGATCGGAAAGTACTTTCCCGATTAACATTGTAATTAAAGGATAGAATATCATCACTGAAAAAGTAATAACTTCATATGCGCTTTTAACTGCAAGAGATGGAAGAGTAAGCATCAGCCCCATCATCACTGCACTGACAAAGAAACCGAATGAATACAAATTGAATCTAGTAGAAGGAAATTTTCCAACTATTCGACGTTTATGAAAATAGTACCCAATTAGAAAAGAAGCCGTGATTACAAGGCTTCCTGTCAGGCTTCCACCATCACCAAGAAATATTCTAAAGATAATTGCTGCTAACGAGGAAATAATACCTGAGATAGGTCCGAAGAAAAGAGTACACAAACTTATTACAATTGATCTTCCGTCAAAGATAACACCATGAGTAAACTTGAAAGGATAAAGCATTCCAATTATGGCAACCCCACCAAATAGAACTCCTTGCAGAATTTTTCCGGCTAATGTCTCCCTATCATATCTTGAATTAATAAATCCGGAGAGGACACTCAAAGCTACAAGGACTGATAGATTATAGATCAAATCAATAATTATCATACTGAATTCTTACCCCCTCGAAAGGACATTGTATTAAAAAAATGTGCCAAATTAAATTTTAATATGTGAAAATATAAAGCATAATATTTTTTTTACAAAACTAAATATTTCTTAATACTAAAAGTATTTGGGAATAAAATATCAATTTCAAAAAGCAGGTTATCCCCTGTTCGTATTGATAAGTATTCAATAAAGATTCCATTTGATATTTCTAATAGAATTATTAGTGGAATTGTAATTCTATCCATGAATCGAAGTTAATTGAATTTGTTACTTTTTTACCTTTCCTATTTCTGAATAGAGATGATTCATTTTCCAGAAATCTTTTGTATTAGTTTTTAGAATCGGGGATAAGGTTATCATTCCTGTAGTACCGATACTTTTAGTTAAGGCTTTAAGTTCCAAAAGATTAGCGATTATTTCTTCATCTTTTTTGACTTCGAAACCGGCTTCTTTCATCAATAAAATCCCTTTGGCTTTTATAGAAAGCTGAATATAAATTTGAATATAGCCGAGGATATCAACTAAAACATCATTCGGAAATCTCTCCTTAATAGAAATTAAATATTGTCCGGCACGCGTCTTTTTGAATTCACCTTTTTTGATCATCATCAACAGATTAATTTCAGAATCAAACTGCTCGTCCAGCCAATCTCGAAGAGATTTCTCGCTTTTATTGAAAATTGCAATTATTACAATAGGTAGTAAACTTATTTGTAAAATAGTTTGTAACATCGGTGAAAGTAAGAAATTATTAAATAGAACATGAATAATAATTCCGGAAAGTAGTCCCATCAGTAAAAACTGAATTTTTATTTTTGAAAGTTTACCGATAAAATTTTGAGAGACCACTGCTGCAATGCCGGTTGCCGTCCCGTGCATGATTGCTGTTCCAAACCCTCTAATTATCCAGAGCATAATGCTTTCTTCACCAAGTTGGTTGAAGTAATAAATATTTTCTATAACACTGAAACCTGCACCCACGGCAAAACCGACAATAAGTGAATCAGCTAAAAAACCCAATCTATTTTTGTAAAACATGAAAGCAACAAACAAATATTTTAGTATTTCCTCAATTACCGGAGCTCCTAATCCCGTTACTATCTTTTCATCAAACACCTTAAATAAAAGACTATTCAGAGGATAAGCCACTATTGCTGCCAAAAAACCCCACAATATTACAACTACAATAATTAATGGTTTTAAAAGTTTAAATGTATCCAACGAATATAGAAGAAGTAGAAAAAATAATACCGGGAGAATGCTAACAAGTAACTCCATTATCTATAACAACTTTAAGGAAATCATAAATTCATTCCCGGGCAAATAATTTTGTTCAAATGCTCGAGCATAACCAAAAGAGAGAGTTGATTTCAATAGGGAGAAAAAGACCAATTCAAAATCTAATTGAACCCCCGCATTATAATGTTGACGGCGTATTTGTTTATCGCTTATATCGGTAAGTAAGTTTGATTGAAAGAGAGATAATCTTGCAAAACGGACATATGCAGAAAGAAAACCGAATTCTCTAAACATAACCGGAGGAAGATTCCACTCGAAACCGATTTTCGCAAAATCCTTTCCGGAAATTTCATTAATCTCTCGACCTGCAAAGCTTTCAATTTCACGATATCTGTGGACATCTAATCTATCAATGTAATTATTTCCGAATCCGCCAAAATAATTTTTTCCGAATGAAGATTGCTGTTTTGCAAACACACGCCCCGCTGAAACTCTGAACCAGAAAGAAGAATTTCTCAAAGGAGTAAGAAAAGCTTTCTCAAGTTGTGCTGAGATTTTTGGCGTGAATCTATTACTAAAGTATGCGGTTTCTAAATCAGATGATATTTTGTAACCTGATTCGTATTCGATTGCCCCTATCGATTTTTCGAATTTCGAATAATAATAATTAAGGGACAGAATACTTAATTGAGAAAAACCTGCATCTATATTTTGATATTGTGGTAATTTTTCGAGATCACCAAAATGGGCAGCATTAATAATAATTTTTGACTCAATCGGGTTTTCAAGAATTAAATTGTGAGTATAACCCAACTGTAAAAAATATCCTGTTCTACTGATTTTAGTTGGTCCAAAGAGATCATAAAAACTTGCTTTGTTCAATCCGGTTTTAAATTCCCAATCCCAATAATTATAACGAAAATCTAAATGTAATCTCTGCTTCTTCGGGATTAGTTGATTGTGAGAATAGGATATTTTAAGCTTAGCACGACTTAACATTAAGTCATCAGAAATATTTAGCTGAACACCATAACCGACAAAATCCTTAAACCCTTCGACAATCGGATAACCATTTTCAAAACTCATTTCTTTAAGAGGAATATAATTCCCTTCCGTAACAATTAAATCATCATTATTAAATGTAGAAACGGGTTCAGGAGAAAAGTCAGCCAGTTCCGGATTTCTTTTCAACGCACGCATTCCAAGATACTCAATTGGAGTGGCATCGTTGATAATCTCCTTCTTAATCTTAATCGGTTTTAGTCCGTTAGTGTTATATTCAAATACAAGAAGTGAATCGACAGAGATTTCGATTGGTCTAAAAAAACCGATATCAGTATTTGTCATTAACTCAGCCGACTGACTGTTAATATTAATTTTATAAACATTTGAAACACCGGTATAGTAAGAAGTTCCGATTAGGTTTTCACCATCCTCAGTGAAAACAAAATTTGAGACACTGTTATCTTCAAATTCATAAATTGTGGTGCTATCAATTTTACCAAGGTTTAATGAATCGATATTGAAAATCATTAACTTTTGCTTCCCCGCAGCATCAGCAACTGAACCGGATAAAAGAGTTCCATTTGGAGAAATATCAATATCAAAAATGCTTTTACCAAAGGGAATGGAATAAAGTGTCGAGATGTTCTTGAAATCGCCGGTAAGTTTCACAATCGCTGTTCTGCCGTCAAAAACTTGAATTCCGTAAATCGCTTTTTCTTTTTCTGAATATGCCATTTCAGTAATTCTTGCATAATCTAAAAGGGTCTCTTCTTTTCCGTTTGCCAAATCTACGGTTTTAATTCCTCTCCAGTTTTGATTATGAGTCGTGCAGAATATTCTATTGTTTGCTTCGTCATACGTAAAAGAAGTAACGTAATAAAGTCCGGGGCTTTCAACATTTGCTATCTTTCTTATCTCACCGTTATTAATATTCATCGCAATAAGGATTGCCAAATCTCCGGGACGATTTATTGCACAATAGATTTCATTCTTCTCTTTATTAAAATATGGACGGGAAACTGAACCGAGTATCTCAGAAGCAAATTCATTTTTAGTTGTTAGAGGAAACTCTTCAATCTTTCTTAAGTTATTAGATTGAAATATTTTTTCAGAAGTTACCCATTCACTCCAAGCCTCAACAATACTTTTACCAAAAACTTGATTAAACTGTGTAGCGTAAAAACGGCTGCTGGTGGAATCTCTTTGATAAAATTCTTTAACCTTTTGCAATCCATAAATCGAACTAAGATAAGTAACGAACCTTGTTCCATAAAGATATGAATTTACACCAACTTGAAAATCTATTGTTGTTCCTTCGGTTTCCAATCCGATTGGTTGATAAAAATAAGCATTCTCCTTAACCATCGCTCTAAAAACCATTTCGTCATAACCACCGAGTACTCTTCCTAATCCGCCAGACATCCAGGTTTCCATGAAAACAGCTATCCCTTCATGAAACCAGCGTGGTGAATACCATCTAGGAGCGGTTAAGTAACTATAAAACATTGAAATCGGATTTTCATTATCTGTGTTGATTTTTCCACTGAAGAGATTTCTGAAAGTTTTGTCTGCTCCGGCGGGTTTATCAGCCATTACAAGGTGAGTTGTTTCGTGATTCATTAACCACTGGAAGCGTTCATTTGCAGGCATAATGTCGAAAGTATAATCGAATGGAGCAATGTTTATCATTAAAAAATTTCTAGGGATGGTCATTGCGCCACCGTTACCAACATCACTGAAATCGTTCAAAAAGATTACAACTTTTTCATTAAAATTATTATTCCAATAGTTACTGTGGAATTTTAACGCCCCTTCAAATGCTGCTCCGACATGGGGAATTAAATAACTATATGAATTACCATAAGAAATTATTTTAGAATTTTTAGTTTCTAATTTGTACAACTGACTTGAGACGTCAGCGGAAATTAATACTAAAAGTAATAGTACTTGACTTATAAACAATATACTTTTTTTACACATAATCAGTCCTACAGCATTTTTAGAAAAAGAATAACGATTCAAAATACTCTCTGGATCATAAAACAACCAATTATTGTCAACTTCTGTTAAATTGGCGATTTCTTATCTTCCACGATTCAGAATTATTGACAAACCAAGTTAAAACTATAGAATCCCTAATTGATCCTTAGAACCTCTCCAAATATTTTCAAGTCCTTTTGCCATATATATAACTGACCCAAGCGAACTTTGTGAAAGAACTTGACTGCTTAATTGTGAATTAGCTGTGAAGGAAGTAGCCATAAACTGATTTGCGAAGACAAATTTTTCCCCACTTCTAATTATGCCCAAATTGTCAATGGACATTAGTCTGCTCAAACGTGTGTTTTGCATTGCAGAAGCAACGTAAGCAGTAATTTCGATACCTTTTAATTTTTCTTTATTTGAATAATCAATACCTTCGCCTTTATTTTGAATTAAACTGTTGACGGCATCTTTCGAAAAGAATAAATTGAGTTGGTCGGATTTAGATTTAAGTGCACCAACCGTATTACTGGGACTAACCGGAGCTACAAAGGAACCTAATTTTGCATTAAACTGTCTATTGAGCACCACCGCATCAAGAACAACATTTCTTACATAGAAATTTAATCTGGATTCATTCCCCATGAAATAGGAATAAAATGTAATTGACCCAAGCATTTTTTCTCTAACTTGTTTAATAAGTTCTGATTGCTCTTTTCTGTTTGCTAATAGTTTGAGTTGTTTTTCTTCAATAAGACCATTCAGATTAACGAAGAGCGAATCAATCACCTTATCTTTTTCAGAAAGATTTGCTACAAAACTATCGAACTGAATTAAATTGTTTTGAATATCCACCGACATGTTAAGAGTATCTTTAGTGTAGTATTTATATAATAAATCACGGGTTTGTGTTACTGTGGATAAATTGTTGTTCATGAATACCGTTAATAGATTAAGCTGCTTGAGCTGCTCCTGCAATTTGGCATCTTGAATATTCGTAGATTTTAATTCTGACTCCCACTCTTTGAAATCATTTAAAAGATCCGCCATATAGACATTGTAATAATCTAATATCCCGATAGTATAATTTAATGCGGCTGTATCTTTCAACAACTCATTTCGAAGGATGATATCGCCTTGTTCAGTTTTACTGTTTCTGAATTTCTCAACTTTTCCTATTGTTCCGATTGTGTCGTCTTCTTCTGCGAGTGGATAAAAAAATGAAACTCCTATTATGATTAAAACAACTAGACCGGATATGATAAGTAAATGATTCCTTTTCATTTTGAACCCCTTATATGAATGTTTAATAAATACTATCGAAGTTTTCTCATAGAAAGTTTAATGATTTTTTTTTATGAGAATGAAACTGCTGATTGAGGCAAAAAAATGTTTAATCGAAATGAAGCCATAATATTTACAGACATCATAAATCCCCATAACTACTTTACTAAAATGTGCTAAATATTTTTCTATATAAAAGCTATTGAATTGTCAATAGTTTGGAAGTTTTATTAATGCTTGAATTAATAACATTGTATATAAGCAATCAATAAAAAAAGTTTTCATATATCAATTAAAATTGACCATCCTGATCGAACTACTTTCACAGACAAATGAGCAGAGTGCACATCTCGAACAATTTGTTGAATCGACCTGTACTAAAAAAATAACGATTCCGAATATTTTCGGAATCGTAAAACAACTGATTAATGTCAACTTCTGCAAAATGGCAATTTCTTAGGTTAGACTATTCAGAATAAGAAATTTAGAATTATCGAAAAACCAACTTTAAACTATAAACTTCCTAACTGATCCTTAGAACCTCTCCAAATATTCTCAAGTCCTTTTGCCATATATGCAACTGACCCAAGTGAACTTTGTGAAAGAACTCGACTGCTCAATTGTAAATTTGCAGACATGGTAGTCGCCATAAATTGATTGGAGAAAGCATACCGGTTCCCATTACTTCTGACAATGCCTAATAGTTCAATGTTAAGTATCCTACCCAACGGTCGATTCTGTATAGCTGCAGCTACTGTAGCCGTAATGATTGGGAAATCTATACCACTCCCCAATTTATCTTTATTTGCAAGCACGGCAGAAATATTATTATTTTTTAAAACTGCCGATAATTCATTTCTGCTCATAAAAACACTAAGTTGATCGACATTTTGTAAAGTTTTAGCCCAAGCAGCATTAACCGCATTTGAACCGGCTATATTGTTAAGTGTTGCATTCAATTGCCTGTTAAGAATCAGTGCATCTAAGACGGTATTACTTAAAGCAAAATCCAATCTTGATTCATTACCCATCCAGTAACCATAGACCATAATTGATCCGAGCATTTTTTCTCTAACTTTTTTAATAAGATCCGATTGCTCTTTTGTACTTACTAATAATTTAAGTTGTTTTTCTTCTATTAGTCCATTCAGATTCACAAAGAGAGAATCAATAACTTTATCTTTTTCAGAAAGATTTGTTATAAAACTATCGAATTGAATTAAATTGTTTTGAATATCTACAGACATGCTAAGAGTATCTTTTGTATAGTATTTATATAATAAGTCACGGGTTTGGGTTACTGTGGATAAATTGTTGTTCATAAATAGAGTTAAAAGATTAAGCTGCTTAAGCTGTTCCTGCAATTTGGCATCTTGGATATTCGTAGATTTTAATTCTGACTCCCACTCTTTAAACTCATTTGAAAGACTTGCTAAATAAGTATTGTAATAATCCAATATTCCGATTGTATAATTTAATGCGGCTGTATCTTTCAACAACTCATTTCGAAGGATGATATCTCCTTGTTCAGTTTTACTATTTCTGAATTTCTCAACTTTTCCTATTGTCCCGGCTGTGTCATCTTCTTCTGCCGGTGGATAGAAAAATGAAATTCCTATAATAATGACAACAACTAAAGCTGCGATGATAACTAAATGATTCTTTTTCATTTTAAACCCCATATATGAATGATTAATAAATATTATCGAAGGTTTCTCATATAAAGCTTAATGATGTTTTTTAAAATATGAGAATGAAATTGCTGGTTGAAGCAAGAAATGTTTAATTGAAATGAAGTCACAATATTTACAGACATAATAAATCCCCATAACTACTTTACTAAAATATGCTAAATATTTTCCTATAACAAAACAATAATTTTTATTAATGTATCTACTTATTTCAATAAATACAATTTTGTTGATGTTGAATTTAATATTTTATCTCCGAAAATTGCAGCGAAGGATTAGACTTAAAACAATATGAAATGAGATGTGTGATTAACAGAAATCGATTTGAGAGAAAAAAATAATTACAACTTGCGCTCACCACTTAATAGACCCTCAATTTTATAATCATATAAAATCACCATCAGGTTTACTCCAAAAATGTAACAGAGAATGTGCGAGAGCAATTAAGTTGAGAAAGGGTAAAAATAGTACCAATATTTGAATATGAAGGAACGAGTAAAAACAATAAAAGTGCGAAAACAATTCGTTCTCGCACTTTTATCGAGCCAACTATCGGAGTCGAACCGACGACCTACTCATTACGAAATGAATCCAAATTCTTTATTTTTAGCTCATTTTGAAATTTTCTGACAGCATTTTTGACAGCAGCCATTATCTTAAAAGCCACTTCAAACTGTCAATTTCTACAGCACTAAGAGTGACATTTCCGAGCTTATTTACTTGGATCGGTTGAATCGGAATTTCCGTTTCCGTCCGGTAAAGTTCACCGATTTCATTATAAAATTTAGGGAGATTCTTTTCCGCAACCTTCAAATTACCATCAGCATCTTTTTTCTTATCAGCATACTTTGCGACCAGCTTCAGTCTCGTTTCCTCAATCAACTGCAACTCGTTATTAATCACCGGAACCAACTTACTCAACTGATAACTTAATCCCACCGGGAGAGGCTTGTTCAACAAAGTAGATAAAGCTCCCTCACTATTTTTAATTTCTCCGAGTGTTACTTTCATAAATTTTCCCTTATACTTTTTGAAATGAAATTACAATTCCACCAACGACAACCATCTCGTAATAACCGTCCAAGCATTCAAAATAAAAAGTGTCCGATACCCCTGTATTTCCACCAACAGAAAAAGCAAGTCCGCTTGCTAACGCTAACCCACTTGAACCAAGCCTCGCATGAAGATTAGATCCGCTATCAACCGAAAACAAAATATCTCTTGAATTTCGGATACAAAAATCATCTTGAATAGAACCGTTTATTATTCCGTGATTGCTCCAACTATTCCCAACTACTCCTTTCAAAGCTCCGCTTCTCTGGAATCCAACATAGGTATTATTGTTTGCAGTTGTTGAGTTAAGAATGTGCAGCAAATTAGTTCCGGTTTGCGTAATATTCCCTGATACAGATATAGTTCCGATATTACTCAAATTTCTCGATGAGTCTAATATCTGAGTACCATTAATCGACAGTGTTGTAAAATTCGGAGTCGAAGATACCGAAACAGTTACATCTCCCGTTCCGGTATCAACTCCTGTTGATGAAATTGAAATATTTGTTCCGGCAATTAACCTTCTTATTAATGCTTCACCGGATTGAGTGATATTTACATCACTCCGCCAAACATTTCCGTCCTTAATTTGCCTGCTTCTTATTTCGGTTGGTGGCATAAAATTAATTGTAATAAGTTGCTGAAATTAAATCACCGGTAACCGGAGCAGTTGAAAATGTTACTGTTGAACCTGTAATAGTATAATCATTACCAGCCCCTGGATTTTGTAAAAGACCATTTAAGAATATCATCTCTTTACCTGACATTGGGGTTCCTGATAAATAAAATACCGTATTGCTTCCATTTATTGTACCAGTAAGTTCCTCTCTTACATAAAAAGTACCTTTTGATATTTTAGCATTGATCTGTGTTTGGATTGCTGAAGTAACCCCGGCTAAATAACCGAACACCGCATTGCTCACTGTACCTGAACCAATTTTTGCAGCATCAATTCCACTCGGCAAATCTCCGGCAGCTATTGAAGCTCCTGAAGTTACCCTTCCATAAGTATCGACTGTAACTTTTGTATATGTCCCTGCCGATACTCCACTTGCGAGTAAATCAATTGTCGGATTCCCAGATACTCCATCACCATTAGTAACCCCGACTCTTCCCGAAGTTCCGGCTATACTTCTTGCAGCTACTGTATTTACAGCGGTTCTTGCTATTAATCCATTTGTTGCAAGCGCAGCTAAAGCGGTCAACTGTGCATGAAGATCTTGCTTATTACTAAACTGTGTCTGAATTGCACTCGTAACACCATCCAAATATTGGAACTCCGTATTACTGACTGTTCCATTTGCAATCTTCGCCGCGTCTATACTACTCGGTAAATCTGATGCAGTTATTGAAGTTCCGGAGATTACTCTTCCATAAGCATCAGTTGTAACCTTTGTGTATGTTCCGGCTGTTCCAGCAGTTGCCAAGTCGATATTATCCGCATTAACCACAATCCTTGCAGATGAAGCTGTTACAACATTGATCTGATTGCCGGTTTTTGTTAAACCAGCTCCTGCATCAATTTGACCTGCACCACTAAACTGCGAAAAGTTTAATGCATGTGTTCCAACAGTAGATGCAGCCAAACTCGAAGTACAAACAAATCCCATATTCGCATTTGCTGTACCTTCCTCAATAAATGTAAAAATACCTGCAGCATTCATTCCGGCTGATAAATCAGCAGCTCTCGTCCAAGCTCCCGATGCAACAGCATAAATACCATTCTGAATTGGATCTGCCTGATTCTTAACCAACACCCTCTGTCCGGCAGCTAACGAAATTCCATCAATCGTTTGAGTACCGCTTAATGTAATTGCCCCGGTCGTTGCAGCTCTACAACTCTGCTTTATATCCAAGCCTTGAACTGCATTATCCACATAGTTTTTAGTTGCAGCATCTTGACCGCTCACCGGATCGGCTAATCCTGTTATTCTCTTACTGTTAAAATCAACATGATCATCAACCCTTAACTGCCTTGGTGCACTTATTTTTGTTCCCGGCATTTCATACCTCTCTAATTTTTAATTACATAATCCATTAATAAAATTTCATCTTCATTCATCGGTTCAACTAATACGACTGAATGATTCCCTTCCAATTCTTGATAATCTTCCGAGAGCTTCTGTCTTATACCGTTCCGGTACAGCCTAGTACTTCCCCCTACAAACTCATATGCAGTTCCGACAATAGTTCCACCTTCAGTAAACGATTCAATCTTTAATTCTTCCCCTACAACCATATTACCGATAACTCCACCCGATGGCGGTAACTCCACCGGTTCACTTACATCATAATCCTCAAATATGAAACCGATCGGCACTGCTTCTATTTCAGTAACTCCTTCTCTAATTTTCTTGATAACACTTAACGGACGGTAATAAGTCCCTTCAACTTTTATGTCATTGAATATCTCAACTCCGTATCCCTTAATTACAATTTTATCTTTCTTCGCAGACTCGATATTCAGAAAATAGTTCGCTAAATAATTTGATTGAAAAACTTTCAGTAATTGAAAATCCACTCCCATCCCCGCGTATGTAATCGGTTCTCTGTTATCAAGTATTTGAGGACCAAGAAAGACATACCATTCATGCTCGGCACTAAGTGTAACTCCATCACTCTCAATTGAAGTTACAACCCCGGTCGATTGAGGATAATGATTCCGGTATTGAAGCGTGATAAATTTTAATTCATTTCTTGAATAGAGTTGTTCATAACTTACTAATCGATCCGTAACATCAATTACATCTTCAGCCCGTCCGATGAATGGTTTAAATATTGCCCGGTCACTGCTTAACATTCCTGTAATTGCTCCAAAACTTGCTGCAATCAACTTCAATACATCTCCATACGTTTGAGATCTTTCGTTTGTTAATGCCGGTTTACTTCCAAACACATCATTAAACTTGAACTGAAAAGCATTTCCGAATACATAAAAATCCCAATGATTGGTGGTCTCCACATAAACCGATGGATTCACGATTTTATAAATCCATTCAATCATTAATCCAATTGAATAAACTCCCCCTACATTCGGTATCCCTATAAACTTATCATTCAACTCACCATTGATATAAAGAGGTGTATCATTCAACTTTCCGGTATTGGGGAAAAACTGAATCGAGATCTCCTTACTCTTTTTATCATAATGAAGAGATTCCAAATCAAGATACCCCTCAAAAATCACTTCCCCGGAATTATCAAACGGTTTGAATTTCAAATAACATCTATCATTCTCATAATCGGCAGCTTTAGAATTGAATAATATTCTTTTCAAATTCTCATGTTTATCAAATACTTTTATCTCAAGTTGACCAAGTGCAAACAAAAATTCCCTGTCATCAAAATCATAGACAATCTCATCACAATTCATTAATTGAATTTCTAAAAAATCAGAAAGCGTATTAAATGGAGAATGCAGTTCCTCATCAAAAACTATTTCCCCGGTACTCGATTGCTTTGCAGTTGAAACGTATAATACCAATTCAACACTCCCACCAACAGCCTTGCGTATAGGAAAGTCTATTGTGAATGTATGAGACAGTAAATCGTTATCGGAGATTCTTGGCATTACCTTCTCTTCTTTACATTATGTTCCGTCTGTTTAATCACACTCCTCAAATCCATACCGCGAGCTTTTAATTCAACCGGCTCCATCTGAACATAAACAACCTGCGGTCTCGTACTCATCATATTATCCAAATACGATAACGGGAAAACCCCCTCCGGTTCACCCCCTTCACCTACAACAGCTAAAGTCGGTCTCGTTACAACAGCTCCATTTGCAGCGAAAATTCCTTTTAAGAAACTACCAATTCCCGGGAGTGCCAAATCAACGAGACTGTTAACTGCTTTGAAAATCAAACTCTGTGCAGTTGCTCTTATTAAAGTTTCGATAAACTGTTCAAGAACAGAATTTGCATTCCTAAATATTTTAATTGATTCAGCCCCTGCAGATGCAAGCCCTTGAGTTGCCGAATCAAATCCCGATTTGAAAGCATCCGTAACATCAACTAACTTTAAAAGTCCAAATGTCGAACCGCTGATAAAATTATTCATTGCAATTGTCGCATTTGTACCGATTGTCTCTGCTATCTCTGCAAATCTTTTATCTGTTTCAGAAATAAATAACTCATACTCCTTTTTGTCCTCTTTAACACCGGCCATCGGTTTCTCAAAACTTTTTTTAGCTTCTTCCCTATTTTTATTTACTGATGTCCAAAATTTCTTTTCTTCCTCAATTTTAGTCCTGTTCCATTTTAGAGTGACTTCCAGCTCATCACGTTGATATTGCTCCTCAAGTAACAACAATACTTTCTTATTCCCATTTGCCGCTTTAACATCTGCATCATACTTTAACTTCAACTGAAGTTGTTCTTTCTTTTCCCCGGTCTCCCGTTTAAGCAATAATTCTTCATACAGTTTCTCCTCACTCTTAATCTTATCCGAGTGATGGTAGATGTCAATCCGTTTTTTCTCTTCAAGCGTAATCTTATATGCCTCTAAAGCAATCTTATACTTTTTAATTTCTTCTTCTAATCCCGGACGATCTGCAGTCCCCTTCAGTGCTCTACTGATCTTTAATTTTGCAGCATCTTTACTACTTAAATTCTTCTTTTCATCGGCGGTTATTAAGGTTGGTTTCTTTGCATCTTCAAGTTCTTTTATCTTCTTAGTATAATGTTCAATCCCTTTGCTTAACTCGGCTATCGATTTTGTTTCAGCATCAATTTTGACTGCTTTCTCAAATGTGCTTCCTTCCCTGGCTGCCTCAGCATCATTCCATTTATTGTAGGACTCCATCAACTCATTTAGACCATAACCAAGTGCCACTACTAAAGCGAGTAGACCCGTCTTAATCATGGTAGATTTAACAACTCCCATACTACTTGCAAAAGCAAGCATGGAGCTTGTTGCCGGGAGTATTCCTGTTAATCGTAAAGTAATAAAAGCTGTTGTTAAAGCTCCTGCTCCACCTACTGCACCCATTATCTCCGGGTTCATAGTGTTCAAATTACTTATCAATTCCCCAACGGTTTTTACAAGTGGCTGCATCGATTGAGCAATTAGTTGTCCGGTATTCTCTTTCACATCATCAACAGCATTATTAAACTTCTGCATTGCTCCGTATGCAGTTTCCCCCATTGCAACTGCTTGTCCACCGATCCTCTCATTGAGATGTGCAATTATTGCAGAAGCATTCCCGGACTTTATTATACTTTTATCAAGCCCCTTGATATACCTCTTAATCATTGTTGCATCACCATTGAACAAATCTGCCATCACTTTTGCAGAGGCACTTAAATCTGTCCCCATTACAGTAGCCAAGTCAGCAGATAGCATTGTAGCACGTTTGGTCATATCAACCGATAATCCCATTGCCTGCAATTGTCCCATCACAGCTATTGTCAATTCATCTCCAAAAACCGTAGTTTTCTGAAGCTGTGTCGCATAATCAGTTAATGTCTTTACATTTTTTTCGCTGAAGTTTCCGTTTGCTTTCAAGGCTTGATTTAATTTACTTAAAGCAGTTTCCTGAGCATAGTAACTTTGAAGCTGACTATTAAATATTCCTGTAAATACAGATAATATCTCCCTTGCCCCACCTATTATTTCCCGGGCATTATTAAACCCTTGAGAGATGGCTGTGGTAAAACCACTAACCTCTTTCTCTCCATACTTGAAAGAATTATACAATTGTTTTACATTTGCATCAGTAAGTTGAAGCGAAGCAACCGCTTCCTTCCCGTCAATTGTAATTTTTAACTTAATCTCATTCATAATTCTATATGTGGATAACTATATTTGATTTTATTTATTCGACAATCATTTGGACTGCAATTATACTTGGTGTACTATTTTCATCACGTTATTTATTTGAGGTGATCCGAAAAAGGTTTAAAAAGAACTATTAGCGTTCCAAACTCCTCAGATAAGCCACCATATCAATTTTCTCATTTAGTTTTTTCAATTGCTTCATGTAATAAGTCTCTATCAATTTCCGGTTACTTACTTCCTTAAGTGCTTCGATCTTAGTTAAATCCCAATCGGTGAGCTCAAGAAGCATATTGAAATCAGTATCATATCTAATTTGTGGTGGATAATAATCGACTTTGTATTTTCTTAATAATTCATATTCAGAATCTACTTCATCCGATTTTTTACTGAGTTCATAAAAGATTTTTTGAACTCTGATTGTCTCTCGATTCTGCTCAGCAAAAAATCCCGCAGTACCTCAAGCTGCACACTCTCCTTAATATTCCCGAAATCCTTAACTTCTTTCCCTTTTACAACCGGCTCAAGAACAATCTTAAAAAACTCAAGATCATTTACCTCAGCACTTTTTCCGTCAAACTGCATTATTTCGTTTACTCTTGTAGTTTCATTATAAGTGAGGTCTTTCAACCTCACTTCAACGCCATCAATACTAAAAGTTTTCAGTTTCTGTTTCATCATTTATCCTTACTAAACATTGTACATCAAAAACAACCTGTCACCAAGCGCAAGCGCAGTCGTACTCAAATAATGAACCTTGTAAACTCCATTCTCAAACTCCAAATCATAATCATCGGCTATAACAGTTTCATAAGTAGATCCCCCTGCTGAGAGCTTCTTCAGTATCAAATCCTTTGCAACCTCACTCAACGGATCATGATAATTATCAACAACCGTCAATTTCAATTCAGTTATTTCACTCGAAGCAGTTGGACTCCCCGGAGTAACAAACTCAATCAATGGATCATTAACCGCCAAAGTATATGTATAACCAAACTCCGGATCAGATACCCCCGGTATATTCTCCTTCGGTGGTGTTCCTGTCGTTGCTCCTTGAGCCCATTCCTCCGGCAGACTTCCCCACGGATTCCCGTCAATTGCATCACGTAACTTCTCAATAAATTTCTGTCCGGTAATTTTGATAATACTCTTATCCCCCGGAGTTGCATCAACCTCAATATTAACACGAACATTTTTTATGTAAGTTTTAATCGGAGATAGATTAATGGTAGTAGCGCGGTTAACTAACTTTTCAAACTCAAGAGCCGAATAATACTGTAGGGAAGTAATTTCAAAACTGAAATCATATCCCGTCTGATGCAGAGTCCCATCGAGCAACTCAATTGTTTTCGGCTTTGCCATTAACTTAACAGATGCCTTTTCGATATACCCGGCACCCAGCCAAACCCCCGAAAGAGATACATCCGGGTTTTCATTATACAAAAACTCTACATTCTCAATCACCCTGCTCAAAACAAGACTTTTGTTTTTACTGATATTTGGTGTCATTTCATTTATCCCTTATTTGTTTAAATAAATATTTTCAATCTGTAGCTCGACATTTATGTCGAGAATCTCTACTTCAAGTTCATTATTATTCTATCCAGCTTACTGCTCTGATCATCAAGCTGTTTTTCAATCCGGTCAAGTCGTTTCATCTTTTCATTAATTATCTCATTCACTTCCTCCCGGCTCGGTTTAGAAGCAAGATAAATTGAGAAAGTAACCAATGCTGAAACAAGCGGTAATATCACAATCATCGCCAGGAAAAATCTTTTAATAAAATTTGCGTCTAAGCTCGCGTCTGAATTTTTGTTGTCCATATTTGCTTCCGTTGTTATTAATTGACTATGATAATTATTAAAGCTATCACTGCTGAACTGAACCCGGCACCAATCCAAAATTTGTTCCACCACTCAGCTTTGACGGCTTCGATAATTTTCAAGTAGTTCTTTTCCTTTTCAATCCACAATTCATTTTGTTTATTACAATCACTTACAATGTTTTGATAATGCTTCAACTCTTGAATCGTCAATGAATCTCTTTCCCGTCTATACTCGACTTCAATCAGCAGCTTGCTGATAAGTTTAAGCTCATAAATATTTAAATACTCATTCGAATTTTGCTGTGCTGAGACGGTCGAGCTGGTCCCTAATACGAGTGAGAATAATAGAATCGATAATAATTGTGTCAATTTCATTTGATTTTTCATAATAATATTTTTGGATTATAGTTTTTTGTTCGTCAATTCCTTTTATCATTTCTAATTTCAAAACAATTACAGACTGCACACTATCGAGCTCGTTAGCTAAGGTTTCAAGTCTCTCGTTCACTTCATCTAAATCAATTGTTTTAGGTTTATTACAAACGATATTCGTAACCACAAATAAAAGCATACTGAAAACTGCAACTGTATAAATCCATTTTAGGTAGTTCATAACGAAACCTTTTTTATTTGCTCAAGTCCCATCGGTTCGACAGATAGCTGGTAGTTAGAATTCGCTTCATATTTCATGATTGCAGCTCTCAACCTAATATGATAACCATGTTTTTTGTAGCCTTTACCGTTGTAAAGCTCTGAAGCCAGGTCAATATTATTTTTCTTCAGTGCATCAGCGACTCCGCTATTTTTAAGAAAATTACAGAATCCTTTTAATTGCTCCTTCGCTCCTTTGCTGTATGCCTGGACCATATCGAAAACGTCCTTGAAGCCGCAAGCATTAGCATTAAACCCCATGGTTTGGAACATCCCCCAACTGCAGCTTTCGTTTGCTGCCGTTGCGTCTAACTGTGCAGCATACTCTCGTTTTCTGTGTTGTATGCTCTCAAGTCCATATTTGCATTTTTTAGAGTCCCAATCCCCGGCAAGTGAAATAGGGTAAACCTCTCCGTCTATTATGACCGTTGCACCATTAAATCTGTGTTGTGTCCTTCTTCCGAATACATACGGCTCGAAAAGAATTTTTACCTTACCACTTTTTAAGAATCCTGATCCCTTGCTCTCAATATCAGTAAAACCTTTTACCTGTGATACTCGAATACCGATCAATAAAGCGGCTTCGTTAAAATCATCTTCAGTTAGTTTCATTATTCTCTTTCCATTTTTGACCGACTTTCAAACCCAACACCGCTACAACTACACCGGCAATAACTCCGAGATAAGCAATTATCAAACCCTCATAAGCAATAACTACAAACACAAAACCGAAACTGATAATGAGAACAAACCAAAACAAAGCCCATCCGTTAAATACACGTATCGAAGAAGGCTGTCCGTTCTTTTCACTTAATGCTTTTTTAATAAACTCATTCCAATTCATAATCATACTCCGGTTCATCTTTCAACCAATTCTCTTGAACAAATTCAACTGTAAATGATACTTCCCCCTCAGCAATTCTTTCTGGTGTTGTTTCGATTGCATTTATGCCAAATGTTTTCATTTTGAATTTCATCATCCCGAATTTTTCTCTGAAATTATTTATGTTCGATCCTATACATTTTCGCACATCCTTATTCAGATTTGTTATTGCTAGCCAAAGTTCATCTACATTCATAACCCCGGTCTCAACTATTATTTCCATTGCCGGATTTTCGGCATTCGCCATTTCATCCGTTTCCGTTGCAAGCATATCCTTCACGTTTAGTGCATAGTACGCACTCTCTTGTTCCGGAATTTTCTCATCATTGTGATGAAGCACTTCCCCAACTTCACTTAAATATCCATTCTCTATTGTGATGGTTTTAAGCTTCTCAATTATTTCAATTACTATTGCTTGCTCTGTTGTAAGTTTCATTTCTTTAACGTGATAATTAAAAATCCTGTACCGTCCGGCTGCTTCTCCGACACCTTGTAATTTGTGGTTCTAATGATAACCGGATTGTTTCTTGTTAAATGCTTTGCTTCATTTTCTTTAACTAATATCATTGGAGCAGATGATTCAAATTCGAAGTTATTCAATATCTGAGCTTGATACTCATTATCAAATATGCAGTCAATCTCTACTGTCTCTTCCGGATCTGTTGAACTCGGAATTGTTACTAATTCCTTCATCCCTATACCGTACGGTATATTTCTAAATGTAATTTCTGCTAAGTCCACATCTGCTCCATTATTTAACATTGTCATGCTGTTCGCCGCGGCGAATCGTTTCAGCATCTCAAACTAAAATCGGTCTCATTCTCGTTTATACGCATAAACAGCAAAAGTAATATTCGTCTCCACGTTTCCGGTTTCTCCTGTTATCTTCCACTTATAACGTGCATATCTCTTTCCGTTAAGATTTATTGCAGTCGGATAAATTGAACTCAGCGAGCTGTCCTTAAATAGCGCAGTGTCAACTACTACAAACTTAGTTGCATCATTAAAATTTGAACCGAGCAAATAAACCGAAACTTTCTGAGTCGAAGCAGTACCGCCACTTAAGAATGCTTGAAACGATAACGGATAATCGTAAAACGAAAAACCGTCAAATTCTGCAAGACTGAATTCTTTAGTTGTAACTGTATCCGATGTATCAACTACCCCGGCATAACTATATACAACTCCATTCCCAAATGACTTTAATTCACCATCTGTTGTAAGTTGAGCATTTACTGATACTGTTATCATCAACAGCAGCATAAATATTGAGAGATTAAGCTTTCTCATTTCCCCCTCCTTTCTGAGGAGTCTCTTTTGCTAATTCACATGCAATAAGGTATCTGGCATCATCTGCCGGTACATCATTAATTACATCTTTTGGCTTTCGTTCTTTTCCGCCATACATGCATGGTTGAGTGATTGTTATACTGAATGTTTTTTTCTTCTGTGCCATAGTTTTTAACTTTCAATTATTTTTTGAATTATGATAAATTTGTTACTTTAACTGTTGCATGAGGTCTTCGGTTAATCATATCATGACTCCAGAACGGAATCACTTTTACTGATCCATCATCATTCCATCGGTTAATCTGAATATCGAGCACTCCCCATGTACCAACTATTATGTCAGTAGCTTCAACTAATACCAAAGAGCCTTCCGGGAGTTGTTTTGAAGCAAATCCGATTCGGTCAAGCATTCTCTCTTTTTCCCATAACTTATCGGTCTGCCCTGCTTCAATTTTTCTTTTGCGGAGTATTGCTTTTCCTAATGGAGTTGTTAACCATTTAGCGGCGTCCATATCAATGTTTGCATTCTCAAGTTTTGCTTCCATATCAACTGCAGTATCAAAACCGAAGTTTGCACCGTCATGTGTTTGAACACCGTCAATATTCAGCAATCCGAGAATTTCTTCACCACCAAGCCCCTGGATGTAAGATAGATCTGCTCTCAACTTTATAGCATTAACTACATCTTCCAATACAAGCCCTTCCATCTCCGGAGTAGTCTGCAGTGAAGTCTGTCTCGAATAAATCACTTTTGCCGAAACTGTTTTTGGTGACATCCTTTGCAATCCAAAGTTGATATCAGATTCAGTTGCAACATCCCCTTCACCGATATAATAACCGGAAGAGCTTGAAGTTTTTCTTGGGAAATCGAGATCTCCTATCAGTCCGTTAATCATTTTAACATTCAGAGCCTTGCCGAATATCATCTTGTTATAAAGCAGATCAAGAAAGTTTGTAGCTCTCAATTCAACACCAACAAGTTTATCTGCAGTACCGGTCCCGATTGTGATTTCTCTCTTCAGATGACCGTATTCGATGTATGCCCCTCTCGGTTCTACACCAAGACGTTTTGCAATCTCTCTACTTACAGCAATTTCGTGTGCAGCTATTTCCGGATTTTTTTCTGCTTTTGCACGGACAAGATTCCAGATCGAATATCTTTTCTTATCCTTACCGTCTAAGTCCAAATCCGATGGCGGTTTCTGAAATTCTTCACCTGCTGAAAGTCTTGTTACTACTTCAGCGTTAAATCTTTCTTGACTCCATCCTTCATCAATTGCAGTATCACGGAGTTTATCTACTCCGTTGATTCTTCCAACAAACCTTTGAGAAGTTTCACGTATTTCTTTTGAACGTCTTCTCTCGGCTTCAATCCTTTGTTCCGGTGTTAATTCATTTTCCATTTCCCTATTCTCCTTTGATTTTATTGAAATATTATTTTCGAGTTGTGAAATTCTTTCTTCAGCAGCATTCAGTTTGCTTATCAGTTCATCCTTTGGCTCTACTTCAGCAACTTTATTTCTGTGAGTTGAAAATTCATCAGCTCCCCAAACTACAGATGAGCCTTCAAGCAGCGACCACTTTGAACGTATAACCAAATCCAATTTGTCCGGGTATTCATTTTTGAATTCTCTCCCTTTTACGGTTACTGATTCCCCCGGTTTTACTCTGTGAGTAAATTCTTTAAATGTATCATAACCGGCACTCACATTTGTTAAGTGTCTCTCCTCAATCTTCTTTGCAAGTTTTTCTTCAGTTGATGAAATGAAAGTTCTTCCTGCAACTTTTCCGCTCTCAGCATTCAACTCTCTAATCGAACCCTTTACTGAGTCGCTTCCATCCCAAGTCCTGTGAGAATCAAGAAACGGTATTTGTCTACTCTCCGGAATAATTACAGATTCATTATCAATAATCAGTATCTCTCTCATTATCCTTAAGTTATGCCAATCGGTTTTTTCCCAGTCAATCACTATTGCCGGATTCTCCGTTGCAATTACTGTTTCAATGCTTCGTTCCTCGGAGTTGTATGAAGCATTCAATAAAGTCGCTTCTCTGAATGTTATTCCACGACTCTTAAGCAGTTCAAAATCTTTTCTTAACATATTGCTCCCTAATGATTTCCGTTATTTCGTTTACCTTCGATTATCTCATTAATCGATTCTATCAAATCATACTCATCCAAAAGAGGAAGTCGTTTTTTCCGTTCCTCACCACCATCTTTATAATTTTCGGCACTCAGAATATCTTCAGCGGTTAACCCTCTTCTTTCGAGTTCCTCTTTTTCATATTCAAGTTGATCCAAATGTTCCGTTAAATCTTTTCCTTTTCGTGATAGCACTTCTTCAAGTGTATCTATCTTGGCTTGTATTCCTAATATCTCCGCTTTCTTATCCTTCAGCGGATCTACCCAATCCGGAACAAATCCGAAAAACATCGGTTGGTTAAATTTGTTGAACTTTGGCATTGGTAAACTGAAGTAACCATTAAGTATTGAAGACTCAAGCCAATCTGTATGGATTGGTTCAAGTAAATCTTCCCTAATATCTGATTGTACTTTTCGATAACCGGTACGTGCATCAAGTAAACCGTGTCTGCTCGATGTATAATTAACCCCGGATAAATTTGAGGAGATGGTTGGATAATCAATATCAAGACCCGATGAAATTCCGTAAAGCATATTTTCTGTAAATGCTTTATGTTCCCCTTGCGGATATGCCGGATCATAATCTACGTGCTTATAACCTTGCGGTACTATGTAAGTCTCCCCCGGAGCAATATTCTGAACAATTACTTCTTCGCCGTCTTCATATTCTAACTTTCCACCGGATATATCAACTTCCGTAATTTCACTTTCATCTCCACCGGCTACAGGTTCAAGCATATTTGTACGCATTGCCGCAGCTCTGGCATTATCAAGAGCCGCATCTTCATATCCCTTTAGAGAATGAATTCGGTTTGCAACAGAAGCAAATGTCGGAAAACCTCTCCTCTGGTTTGTAAACTCTTTTCGGTAAAAATGATATATTCTAAACGCCGGTATACGGATATATTCTTTAACATTCAGTAATGCATTTGCGTCTTGATCGAGAGTAATTTTTCTGAAGTAATAAGCTTCAGCTTTTCCTAAAGGATTGTATTCGATTCCCATCACAATCAAATTTCCGTTGGGAAGTTTTTTATTCAGATTGTGGTCACAATAGTGAGCTTCAATTGCTTGTAGAGTAAAGCCGAACGGATTGATTTTATTATCTACATAAATTTTATTTATGAAAATTTCTCCATCGGTCTCGCGGGTTTTTAATAGAGTTCCAAGAAACTGTCTTAACGATTGGTCTTCGTTAACAGTACAATATTTTCTTTTTGACCAATCCCAAAACCCATCTTGAATTACACCGTTTGCAACCGTATCAAACTGCTTAATCCATTTCTGCTTATCGTTTTTAACAAGATTGTAAGATTTATTTCTGTGAGTGAATCCTTCCGGACCAATTACATATTTTTCAATCGTTCTTAAATACTTTACACAGTAGGGATCGTTTTCGGCAAGGAATCTTGAACGTGCTCTCATCACATCAATTGATTGTTTAATATCTGCGTTGATGGAAGTTGATGAACCCGTAAAACTTTTGTTTAACCTGGTAACTTGACCGGATTGAAACCCACGTTTTTTAGGTTCTCTCTTTTCAGATATGGTTTGTTCCCACTCCGGAAAATTTCGTTTGAATATGTTTTCAAAAAATCCCATTACATACTCACAACAATTCTTTTCTGAGCACGCTTTGTTCCGGCTTTAGATTCAGCAATACGGATTTCCTTAAGCAGTTTTGAGCGGTCTAAATACTTAAAAGTTCTGCCGTTAACACTAATCTCAGTTACCTCATAAGAAGATAACCTCTTATAGGCATCCTTAAGATTAGTAGCTACATCAATCCAGTATTGTATGTCGGTATTTTCGGGCATTGCTGATTCCATTTTTTGTTATCAGCAACATGACTATAGGAAGTGAAAAATAAAACGAGGAAAAACGAGGAATTTCCTCGTTGACTTTAAATTAATTTTTTTGTATGAAATTATTTGTATTGCGGGGGGAATAATTGATTTGTATAAAAACCAACTATTGCTAATTCTATTACTTGAGGATTAATAACTCTATATTTCAAGTGATAATGTAAATGATGATAAAACTTTCGAACATTTTCTGTATGAGTTGATGGAACACTGCTTGACTCAACAAATAGCACAGCCATTATAATTAGAACTGTAAGTCCTTCATTAATCGATGTTAATCTATCTTTCCCTATCAACTCTTCCTGAGTAAAATCTTTTACCAACTGAATTGGTTTCCTTCGAGTTAACCAATAACCAAGATATGCAGCTCGTTTAATCGGATGAATTTCTTTAATATTATGGAAAGGTTTTAATCTTTTTATGTCGGCAAAGTAATCTATGATTACTTCTTTAATGTATGTTTCGGAGATTTTAAAATTAGAGGCATCAACCTGATAATTCAACTCAATAAATTTTATGTAGTAATTTGCTCTATCAACTAAGAAAATAAACATCTCTTCGAGTTGTTCTTTCCCAAACTCACTAAGTAAATCCTGATATGCTAAATCACGTTTCTCAGCATCTGGATGGATTACAGCATCACTCACTACTGTTTGTCTTTACTTTCAAAATTAGGCGTAGCTATCAATAAATCCTTGTTTGCTTCAAGAAAGGATTCAAAGCTCTTTGCAGATACCTCTGCATTAAACTCCTCACCGGTATTCGGTAAATATGCTTTATGGAATTGTCCGCTCTCTAATTCTTCAATGAATTTCTTTGCAGACTCCTTGATTTCTGGTGAAACAGAATCAATCCATTTTGCCATGTTATAACCCTTTTTATTTAAAATAACTAACGCCAACTATGTTGGCTGAACTTTTTTAATTGAATTTACAAAAATATATCATTTCACACTCCAATGTCAAGAAAATTCGTACTTCCACTATTGCCCATCTATTTTACCATGTAACTAATCACGGAACTACAAAGCCAACAATTGCCCAAAAGCCAAATGCGAAAACGCTTTCGGCTTGAGGCACGGGTTATACGTTAATTGCATTATTTTATTAAAATTAATTTCTTTGTATCTGTATAGTTTCCAGCTTGGATTTTATAAAAATACACACCACTTGAAAGATTACTTCCATCAAATCCAACTTCGTAATTGCCGATCTCTTTTTCTTCATTAATCAGGGTAGAAATCTCTTCCCCTTGAAAATTATAAATCTTCAAGGTTATAAAACTTCGCCAAGGAATTGAAAAATTTATTTTTGTCGCGGGGTTAAATGGATTTGGAAAATTTTGAGATAAAGAATAGCTGAGCGGATTATTAAATAAGTCAGACACTCCAACTGCCGGATTTTCCACATTAAAGGTAATAGTATAGTCAGGGGTTTCTGTCCCATTTGTGGCAACGGTATATCTATCTCCGGCTCCGGTCATTTGGTTACCATTAAGTGTACAGTTTATATAATATTTTTTTGCCCCATCTCTTTTTTGTCCAGAATAATTTGAACCATTTGGGAAAGATCCATCTGTATAAACAAAATAATCAGTTGATCCGAATGGATAATTTGGAACGTTTGCTTTTAATGTCATCCGAATTGATTGATCTGAATTTCTGTTCACATATAATGTTGCATTTCTATTAGTGTTGTTGCTACCATTTGAATAAAAATATACATCGGCAGTGCCCGTATAAGTACCCACCCAAGTTTGTGAAAATAAAATCGATGAAAAAAATGTAATAAATAAAAATAGAATTTTCATAAGTCAGCTCCTTTAAATAAATTGTGATTAACGTATAACTATTACTTATACTGCACTAAATTATTACTTTAGGAATGATATCCGACGTGCAGTTGCGGGATATCATTCCAATTGTTTTATTATTCGCTCAAATTCACAATATTTAAAAATAGGGTCTGCTTGATATCATTCCATCCCCTTTTCAGTCTAAAACACTCCTCACCCCACCAATTCCAAGTCTTTTGAAACAGTAACTGTAATAAAGAAATATCATTGTGATCATTAGATGTAACATTTATTCTGTATGCTTCTGAGGAAATCCTATTGCACGCAATAGAATAAAATTTCGTGTGGAATAAAAAACTGAAGAAGGAACTCAACAAAAACCCCTTCAAAAAAAGCTATAAAAAAATATAATTCTTTGGCTGTTAGTATAAGAAATATTTCTTTAAAGTCAATGTTGGCTGCATCACATCAAGCATTTTTCTCTAAAATCCGTCTCATAACGTCGTGGTTTTTAAGCCAGCACCCAAACAACAATGCCGTTTAACTTATCAACGTCAATAATTATTAAATACCTTTTAAAACAGAACAAACATTAAAAACAACTTTACTTTGTAAGCCAAACTTGAAAAACCAGACCGACCGCATCGAAGAGGCGGTCGGCTTGAAGAACGGGTTAGGCATTTTTTACATATTATCTAAAGTATCCGGCAACTTCTGTTGCTAGCTTTCGAGACAACTTTTCTATTGCATTAGTTACAAGAATATCTTCAGAAGGTGGATGTTCTTCTTCCTTACTACATAAATTTCTGTATTCATAATTCAATGCAGACTCTTGACCTCTGAATCGTCCAAATTTAATTATCGCTTCTTCTGTCCAATCAACAGTACCCGATTTGACTATTGTTCCTTTTGATACATCAATTATTTGGTAAGTACATTTTAATGTAGCACTAGATTTTCTAGTTGTTACTGTTACCGTTGCTGATACATTATAGTTTTGTTTCGTCTTAGAATCATACAATGTTGCGGTTTGCTGGACATCTGTTTTTGTTTCAGGTGGCGTATTTATCGCAATCGTATTTACTTTTCCGAAAACAAAAGAATGAATGCCGAGAACTTTACCAGCGTTTGATGCCGTTTTTTCATCAAGTTGACCAAAGTCACCAAGTTGTTTTTCTGACATCAATTCGTAAAGACGATCGCGTGTAACAAACTCTAAAAATTCCATATTCTTGCTGTCACTCATCGCAGCAGAGATGCTTTGATCACTAAGATTTTCTCCTATTGCACCAAATTGTTCTTTGCCACTTTTATTTTCAAACGGCATTATAGCAACACGTTTAATTGCTGCCGTCCGCATTTTTTCATATCGCTCCGAAGCATCTTTGTAGTTCGGAATATACTCAAGAGCTTTTGTGTATTCTTTGGCTGCCTCTTTTGACCTTGATGAGTTTTCTAAATTTACACCAGCGTTGTAATGTAATTCGGCTGCCTTATTAATTGCATTATCTAATTCTGAAGAAACATCTTTTGTTTCAAATTTAACAACTGCTTTTGTGTCTTCATCTGTTTGCGGTGGAATTGATTGCACAATATCTGAAATTGATTTTAATTGACGATACCAGGCGACAGCATTATCCCAATCGTTCCTTGATTCTGAGGCTTTCGCCTTCTGATGTAAATCATTGTAAATAGTAGGAAGAACATTTGAAAGAAAAACAACGGCATCTTTGTAATTTGGTTTTTCTCTCAAAGTACTTGCAGTCCACTTAACTGCTTCATAATTATTTCCTTGAGCATATTCCTTTTGTGCATACTCCCAACCTTTTGGGGTACAACCCCATAAAAGTATAATGAAAAAAGCACAACAAAAAAGTAAAAAAATGTTTTTCATAAGTTACTCCTAACTTTAATTTGGCAATGTTTGTAATTTAAAGTTAAGACATCGGCACATTGCTCATAAGCCAAATGCCTAACTATTACTTATACTGAACTGAATTATCTATTTAGGAATGATATCCTGCATGCAGTTGCGGGATCTGATTCCTTCCATTTAATAGTACCTGGATATAGTACTTCCATAGTGAGAATATTTTCTCACTATTAATTTCATCAATTTTATATTTCAATATTTTATTTCGAATGTCAAACGAATGGAAAACCGCAACCATTACACAGCAACAAATTGCAGTTTCATTACCCCGATATGTAAATCCGTTTCCGGAGGAAGCACTGAAGAAGTAACCCAAAATAACCCCTTCAAAAAAATAATTATTCCTTGGTTGTTAGTATAACATTTTTTTTCTTAAAGTCAATGTTGGCTGTATCACATCAACCATTTATTTTCAAAACTCCTTCACATAATTTCTCCCCTTCGAAACTATCTTCGGATTACTCTTATTCCCCATCATCACCTTAGTCCGTTTTTTCACCGGTGCTTCAAACTCAATCTCAAATTCATTAAGAAAATGATTAACCAATGCAGACATATCTTTCAACTCCTCCGGAATATTCTCTATCTTTTTTAAATTCTCCAAAGTTTCATCAGATAATACCACTAATTTCATCTCAAAAAATTGAGTTATCAGATTATTCACAAACCTTGTTGGATTCTCTACCTGCAGCAGCCTTTCAGTTAAGTGAGCATCAATATCAATCTTCTTTTTTACAAAATCTCTCACTAATGCTTCCCGGTATTAACTTTTAGAGTATCATTAACTACATAATAAAAACTCACTCCGCTGATGCAAGCCAAGCAAACTTTTTTCATCTCCGGTTTTTTCTCAAGACTAACTACAACCTCAATATTGCAATAAGCAGTTTTACTCTCCTTGCAAAGCTCGCAAATAATCTCTTCATGAATAAGTTCCATCAGAAATCCCTTACATAATTTCGTTTAGTTATTTTTATTTTTCTTTTCCCCGGAGTTGCAGCAGAATTTGTTTTCCCTTCAAGCCTTTCCTCCTCCTCAGCGGCTCTTATTTTTTCAATCTTCTTAATAAAATTTACTGCTACTGCCCCCAGATTTACATTTGCATATTCCAACGCAGCAAGATTATAAACCGTCAAATCAAGAATCTCATTTCGTGATCTGATTTTTACCCATTGCTCCCCTGTCATTACCCCCTTATTATACTTTGGTATTTTCTTCTCAGCGGTTAACTGCTTTGCAAATTCTTCATCCGCCCAATTTGGTATATGGATATAACCGGCTCCAAACGTATCAATTCCCAATCGGGTAAATATTATATTCTTCACAGTAAAAGTTCCAACAGAAAATTGTCTAACTCTCAATTTATTTGATACCGTTCCTCTATTAATCACCGCAGCCCCAGCCTTCCCGCTATCCCCTTGCAAAGCAAATATCCAGCTCTTCCCCTTCTTGTTCATTAATTTGATAAACTTCTGAACATGTGTTGTAGCATAGCCGGTATCAATACCGCAGCTTTGGATTCTTAAATAAACTCCCGAATCATGCAAAAATTTACTATCTAAGTATTGCTCGATTCTGTAATAAATATTATTCTCCTCAGTCGAATAAATCGTCTCCGGATTTCCGTAAAACACCTTATGATCAAGCCACCAGCTCTCCTCATTCTCCCCCCATCCGATTATCCCCATCTCAATACGGTCTTTCTGAACATCCCCCGAAGCAGTTAAAAATACAGCTCCTTCCGGTATCCGTTCAATACTGAAATCCTCTTTCCTTTTAAGAATAACATCATCCGGTATTGATGATTCATTTGATTCATAAGTCTCACCAAGTACCAAATTTACCCACGTCTGAAACTTGAATTGATTCCCCTTTGTCCTGAGGAACTGTTCAACTACATCCCCCCATGTTGACAGCGTACTGTATAACTCCGAGATATGTAGCCCTACATGCTTAATGATCTCCGGACGTTGTGCAACCCATTCCCCCTCTCTTAACATTACATATTTATCACGTTCCGTAAGTTGTTCATTGCAATGTTCACATTCATAAAAAGTATGTTCCGGTCGATAAACACCTTTTGATATTCTCCAACCTTTAATCTGAGCCCATCTTAAAACTTGCATCTTTCCGCATGATGGACAAGGCAGCCACAACTGAGATTGATTACTCTGTGAATACTTATCCGCTATTCTACTGCTTCCGGCTACTGTAGGAGTTGATATATTTACTTGTTTACTTATCTCTCTAAAACCTTGTAAACGTTTGGACACAATCTCAACGGTATCCCCTTCAGCGCCCGCTATTCGGTCAATTCTATCATACTCATCAATAAGTAAATACATGATTGATTGCATTGATAAGTTATTAACCGACTTTGCAGAAATAATGGAAACAAATCCTCCGGGGAAAGTTTTTTCGAGCATTGAATTATTACCGTCACGTTTTGTAGGATCGCTAACTTTCCCTTGCATTCTTGGTGTATCTCGAAGCATAGGTTCAAGTTTTCTTTTCGAAAATCTTTCTGCATTAGTTTCTGTAGGATACAATACAAGCATTGGTCCCGGTGCATTATCAATAGCCCATGCAATGCAGTTAAGAAGCTCTTGAGTAAATCCGGTCTGTCCCGCTTTTATCACTGAAATTTCACGAACTTTCGGATTGGAGAAAGCTTCTCCCAACGCTTTCAAATATTGAAATCCTTCATAACTCCATTTCGGATCACCCAACAAAGCTTTTTTTGAATCTTCCGGGGATAAGTAACGGTAAAGCTCAGCCCATTCCGGAACTGATAACTTAGGACGTGGTTTAATCTCTAATCTTACCTTTTCAAGTATCTCATAGATTGTAGTATCAAGTACCTGTTTTGGAATTGCTGTATTGCTGTATTGAAATTCTGTTAACAATTTTAGACTTTATTCAAATGTTCTTTTAGTGTCCATATACGCATTGAAGCCAGGTGGAGTAAATGATTATATTCCGTACTGGAGAGGGGTCTCGCTCTTCGATTTACTTTACTGCTTTTTATTAATTTAATTCTAAAGTATTTCTTACCATCAGAGTAACTAATTTCAGATGCTAATAATAATCCGGCAAACTCTGGTATTATATCAAGAATATCCTTCACTCTCTTTTCCAAGTTTGGGGATATTAAATAATAAAATTGTTTAATTTTCTCTGTGAAGCATTGTGCAATAAATTTGTTTTTACTTATATCTGCTTTTAAATCTGAAAAGGATATTTTTATTTCAATCTCTTTTACAAATCTTCGATCGTTCACAACTAATAAATCAGCCTCGTAATTTAATCCAAGCCCCCATGATATATTAGGAACGATTAAATTTGTTCTGTAATTGAAATGCCTTGCCGCAATAATTTCTAAATGTCGAGCTGTAATTTTATCATTCATTTCAATTTCTTTCGGTTGCAATGTCATTTTTAATTTTATAAATAATATCATTGAGAATATGAAGCATTTCTTCTTTCGTCTTAGATGCAAATAATTTATTCAGAATAGTCCCCGGTATTGAATCAAGTTTTTTTCCGAACAATACAGTAAGATTCAATGCAAAGTGTTCAACCAATTGTTTCGGAACTAATAACTTTCGTTTCTCCATCAACTCCATCTCCCTTAATGAAGCCTGCATTGATAGTAATCTCGTTTTCTCTTCATTTAATGAAGTCGATCCCTCTTCACTTTTTTTTAGATTATCTTTCAATTGATTTACATACGCCAGAACTGTTGATGAGAGTTGATAAACTCCACGTCCCTCTCTTTTTACCCCTTTCTCGGTAACAATCTGAAGAAGCCACCGTCTTGTAATACCAAGCATATCCGCAATTTCTTCAAGTGTTCTTTTGTCCCGCCAATGATTTTGATAATCTAAATACCAATGAACGGCTTCAACAAGGTTAAACTTATCCTTTTCAAATTTCGGCATCCCCAGTCTAACAAATTTTTTAACCTCTAATTCGGAAATATTAAGGACTACTGCTATCTGTTTTGCAGTTGCGTAATTCTGCTTCTTCCCGGAGTCTGCAACAATCTTTTTTGGCATAGTTTAGTTTTATTTAATTGCAATCGGCAATAACATTAAGCCTTGCATATTCACCATGCAGATCAACTGCTTTATCATTGTAAGCCTTAGCTGCTTCTTTGGGAGTATTATACAAACCGATATAAATTCGTTTGTACTTATTACGGATTTGGGCTTGCCATTTATTAGCATTTTTATTCCAGGTTACTCCCTTAAATCCGCTCGAATTATCTATTCGTATTTTTGAATTTGCTGAATTCTGTTGTACTGTAATCAAACGTAAATTTGATTTCCGATTATCCAGACCATTGCCGTTTATATGATCGATCGGTTTATCTGAATTTAATATCAGTGAATGGAGATAAATATTTTTTTTGTTAACATTTCTTACAGCATATACATTTCTATAATTGATTAATACACTCCAATTAAAACAACTCACCTTTTCTAAATCTTCATCATCAACTATAGCCGTATAAACATTTTGATATTTACTTCCCATTTTGCTTAACTCAATACGTTTCATTTGTCAGCTTCCTATTTTTAATAACACTAATCATTAATTTTTGAAATCAACCATCATAGCTTCAGCAAATTTTGCCTGTTCATCTGAAATAAATACAACCGGTACAAGATTAAATTTTCTTTCTGCCAGCATCTCAAGTCTGCCTATTCCGTTTATTACTGTCAGATCTCTTTTAGCAATCACCGGCATCATTATTTTTTTCTGAGCAAGTGCCCCCGCTAAGTTCTTACTGTATTTATTCCATCTTCCTGCATTCTTCAGAACCATCTCTTTAATCTCAATCATCTCAAGTTTCATACATGGAAACATCTCCATCGACAAATGATTTATCGTATCGATATGTTTTGCAGATTCATTGAGATTTGCTTTCAGTAATTTTTCTGTTACCGATGCCGAAGTATCAGCTCTGCTGAAATCATTTGTCGCCCTGTTAAATAAAATGTTAACCGCTTTTCTTTTATCAATTTCCATTTCTTCCAGATAAACAACCGGTACTTTTTTTAATCCCATCCGGTTTGCAACCAAATGTCTCTGATGTCCTGATAATATTTCACCTTTACTATCCGCATAAATCGGTAATAAGAACCCAAGCTTGCTGAGTGATAGCTCAATCAAATCAAGTCTCTTCGGATCAACTTGTCTTGGATTGTAAGTACTTGGTCTGACTGCATCAATATTTACTAATTCAATCATATCTCCAATCTCCTCTTGATTTCATTTATTACCGATGCCTTATCAAACCCGACAACCGATTTAATATCATCAATGAATTTTATATACTTATCTCTATCAACCATAAAACGATATTCTCCAAGTGTCATTGCAACATTACTCAATCCTTTTATTTCTTCTTCCATATTAAGATTCTTACTCTCCTCTATGTCAGCCGGTAGCAGCAAGTCCAAATCAATATCCGCAAGATCTGCTTCTGAATTAATCTCATCCAACATCAATTCATTTATCTGCATGAACTCCATTAAACCGTATTCAGTCATTTTCGCATAGTAGGAAGTATAAAGCAGCACCATCTTTGCAGCTTCTTTTTTATCTGCGCACCCGATAAAATTAGCCGGGAGTTTTGCCGGGATATTTACTCCATCCTTAATTAGCAATTCCATTGCCCTCTGCCGATGGACTCCATCAAGTATCCAGATTTTCTTTTTGCTTTCCTGCCAAACATTAAACGGTTGAATAAATCCATTATTGCTAATAGATTTTTTCAGTTTATCCATTGATTCAGTGGAGATCTCCTTGAGGCTATCAGTTTGCAACCACACCAGACCTCTCCAATCAATCAACTCCTGCTTGATGATTTTATTTTTTATTTCACTCATAATTATTCTGTCTCTCCTTCTACTTAAAATGTTATGTTTTTTGAATTTCGTCCTAAATCAGTTCCATTTCACTTCCATTTGCTCGTCCATATTTCTCCCAAAACCTTTTATTTTAGCTCGTAATCAAACAGCAATTATCTAAACGGAATGGAAGTGAGAAATTTTAAACTCATCAGTCGAGAGATTTCGGGGTCGAACCGCACCCTTTACCTGAATTATTGAGAAAGTACCTTTTTTATTTAGAGAGTTTTCTATTGAGTTCATGCATCAATCTTTTCTCAAATGTTTCGATGAATATTTTCTCTAATAAATCAATGATTGTTGATTCTCCATCAACAGGACTGAATAACGATGTAAGTCTCAACCCGAATAGTTCCCGTATCATTGGAACAAGTTTCCCTTTTTTATTCACCGAAAAATCAGTTGATGATCTGATGAATACTCCCGTGTGTCCGCTTCTCATAGTTGCAAGAAAACTTCCTCTTTTCTTATCAGATGATCTGAATAGTTTTCTGTCCCTCTTCGTTACAGTTGCTTTAACACCTTGCTTAAGTCTCGATCCCTTCCTCCTTTTAGATCTCCCCGGTTTACCAATCTGTTTAGCTTGAAACTTATAGAGTTGAACTTCTTCATTGACCACTCTGATTGTAACGGATTCCCTTCCCTTCCGTGCCGGAGAGACTATCCGAATCCTTGTATCCAGATCTTTCTTCTTGAAGTTAAACTTCTCCCTTATCTTTGCTGATGCTGCTGTTAATGCCGTCCTTGCAGCTCTATTCATTGCACTAATTGTTGCTCTCTCAAAGTCCGATGCTTTGAATGTGATCTGCTCATATCTTCTACCAGTAGCCACTACTTCCTCACAATAGTTAAAATTGTTTCCGGTTCAGTTCGCTTCATTATTATTTCGAAGAGTTTGTATTTCAATTTCCAATCCCGGGTACTAAAACCTTTACACTCAACATATTCTTTATGCCCATCTTTATGAAGCACTTCAAAGTCTATGATATAATTGCAAACATGTACGCCATAGATCTCGAGAGAAATTTTCACTTGTCGTTTCCAACTTATTATCATTCCAAGCTTTTGCTTCAGCATTAATCGTGATGCATACTCAGCCTCAAGTTTACTATCATACTTAACACCATTCAGTAATGTCTTCCTCGCATTGTACTTATTAATCTCTCTACTCCGATTGTTCATTTCGAGCTGAGTCAATGATTGTTCCGTCCATCCCTTAAACCGCGACATTAATTTTCCCATTCCTATTTGGACATCTTTCTGAGTGCTTATTGTGTTCAATCGGTTCAAAGAAAACTGTCAATCCCATTTGCAAGCTTTGTCGTTCTTGAATCGATAATGATTCTCTTTCAACCGCTACTATCACATTACTTCGATTCTTGATCGGGAGAAATACAATCTCCTTCGGACAATAGCGGCACTTACGATAATACATTCTGTTTTGCATTTTGTCTTTTCCCTAAATCAATGTTTCTGATTATTTCTGCTATCACTGAATTCCTCTCCGTTTTCTGTTGAGGATTAATTTCGATTATCTGCTTTGGTATTGCACAAGGTTTATACTTCTCCGCATGTTCATTCGGTACATACCTAAGACCGTTAATATCAACAGCCGTATATTTTTTGAAAATATCTCGATTCCCTTTGCTGTGTCTTTCAAGCATTTCGGAATGAGTTAATATCTCAACTCCTTTCCCTGGTTCTGATTCCTCAACAATTTCATCGTTAAAGGTTTTATGCTTCAGATACCTCTCCGGATCTTTCCTAAATGTCTTGTCCGGTTTTGCCAGTACATACCTTGGCAGATGAACTCTAATTTTCTCCTTATCTGCAGCGGATAGTTTTGAAAACTGCTTTTCTGCATTTGGTCTCCCTACTTTTTTATCGTACAATTCCCAAAACTCTTCGAAAGAAAAATCTCCGTGCGGAATATTTTTTATATCTGGTCTATAATGGTCTATATCTGGTATAGGTCGTTCATTTTGAACGATGGTTCGTTCATTTTGAACAATCGATCGTTCATTTTGAACGGCGCATTTTTCTTTTCCGGTGTCATTTTGAGCAGACTCATCAGACCGCCGTTCATTTTGAACGGCGCTTTCTGAATTTTCTATCTCAAGGAATTCCATAAATTTAGGTCCCAATGCATACCATTTAGTGTGATCATATCTCCGAGTATTATAATTCGAGGATTTAATCCATCCATTCTTTTCAAGATCGATCATCCATCTCCGGATTGAGGGTTCGGTCATATATGGATATACTTGCTCAAGTGCTTTTCCTGTATCATACATCCAGAATTCACCATCAAAGAAATTTTTGTTTGTCTTCTTATTGTGGTCAACAAACAAGTGTATTCTGCCAAGTATCAGTGCTTTCTCAATCCCAACTAACTTTGCAAGCTTCACATTAAATGAATGATATTCATTCATCTTTTAACCTTTCTGAATTTGTTTGCATGTGGACAATCAGCAAAGTGACTTACATGTTTTTTCGCGTCGAAGAAATATTTTTTATTTAAATCTTCCCCAGCTTCAAAATCCCGTTTTTCATTCGGAAAGAGTGAGTCAACATTAACCGGCATCTGTTTACCAAGTTTTGTCTTAAGAAATACAATCTCTTTTTCGCAGCTTTTACACTTCATATTAAAACCTTAGCCCCTTTCGTTTTTTATCTACATGAAGATTAACCGAACCATAACCTGCAGCCTTGAATACCTTCTCATACAGCCCGTCCACGAAGCTTAATTGATTCGGAGATAGTCTGACACCCCTCTCAATAAAATTGCTAAATTGACGGGCTGTATTGCAGAGATTAGAGCCATTCCGAAGTTTATCCAAGTACTTCAGATTAGCCATTACAAACTTGATCTGTTCTTTTGCTGTTCGCTGTGCAAGTTGTTGACCGTGTTCAAAATACTTAGGCATCTTCATTTTCCTGGAGTTCTAATTCTTCTTTCTCTTCAAGCTTTGAGATCTCGGTATTTACCAAATCAGTCAGCTCATCCCCGGTCATTATTTCGAGTGCAAGTCTTCTGATTTCTGCTTCGTCCGGTGAGTAATAATTGAGAAAGTGTTCATCCAGATAGTAGGCACTCCATATTTCCAAAAGTTTTGTAGAATCGGGTAATAGTGATTCAATATCCGCATCCGATTCAATCTTATACTTTTCAGCTATATCACCATTCCAGTAAATGTTCATTGCATCTTTCTCAATGATACCGATCAATCCCTTACTTAACTTGTTCTCATTCGCAATATGTTCAGCAAGTTTGTAGACTAAATTCCGGTTGACAATATTCCCGGCTTCCCTTCTTCTTGACTTCAATTTGAGCAATGCTCTCATTTCTGCTGTTTCCGGACTTTCATCTTCATCCTCCACATTTATCTCCGTTTCATTTTCTCCGGTTTCATCATCGAACTCAACAGCTACTCGGCTCACAAAGAATACTTTTCCGAGTATTCCCTCATCATACTCCGGAGCTTCTGTAACAATTACTCTCACCGGATCTACAAGACCTTCACTATCATTATTTAAGCTATATCTCGTAACTCCCGGGAGTGTTTCATCTTTCGGATTATAAGCCGTACTAACCGGAATCAATTCAGAATCATCTTTACATGCTTTTTCGATATGAAGTTGAACCTTCTCATCATAACATGACTTGTCTGTGCATAGGTTCGCATCCATATCATCGAATAAATGAATATTTACTCCCGTCCGTTTTATGCAGTAGGTACAACTCCCAGCTTTAGGTGATAAGTCTGCATCGTCGGTATCGAATGGACACTTGGTTAAATTCAAGTAACGATTTTCAATTGCATATTTGACCTGCACAATGTTCGAACCTTTAGCTGTTTTGTATATCCCCGGTTGTTCCTCTTTAGGAAGTCTGCTTATCATCAGCGCAACCGTGAAATTGATTTCATCTTTAAGGAATGCTTCACCTATCTCCTCGGTAAGATTTAATAACTGAAGTCGTTTGGTTACATATCCGAGACTTTTACCGAGTTTACCGGCAATCTTTTCTTTGGTATATTTTCCTTTTTTCATCAAAGCATCGAAACTCTGAGCTTCATAGAATGGGTGAATATCTACTCTCTGCAGATTTTCGATAATCTGAATCTCCATTACCTGTTGATCTGTTAACTTCTTAACAAATGTTGGTACTATTTCTAATCCGGCTTTTAATGCGGCTCTATATCTCCTCTCCCCGGAAACAATCTCATAACCTTCCTCTAATTGCCGAACTGTTATGGGATTAATTATACCTACAGCTTTGATTGATTCTGCGAGCTCTTTCAGTTCCTCTTCATTGAGAACTTTTCTTGGGTTCGTTAAGGAAATCTTTAAGTCGTGTATTGACACATAGAGTAACGAAAATTCGTTTTTTTGTTTGGTTTTCATTGTAAATCCTTTTTTTATAATTATTAATTAACTACCGGTTCAATCCAGTATTCAGCTACTTTTTTACCATTCACTTTTGTAAGTCTTCTTTTAACATCATACCCTTTCCGCTTCAAATCCCATATTCTGGCTCCCAGTCGAAAAGACCCGAATTTATTCAGAGCTTCTAACGGTGTTAATCTTCCCCCTTGAAGCATGTATTCAAGAATATGATTTGCTTGACTTCTTGCTTTAGAGCTTGTATCCCGACCATTTATTATATCACTCATTTCAACTCCTTTAGTTTATAATGCTAATCTGTATTGTCCGCAATCCTCAAGAATTGGGTCCGGAACAATCATTTGAATTTTCTCTTCATGCAGATTTTCATCGGGGGTGCAAATCAACATATCTGACATTTCAGTTAGTGCCATCCTTAAAGAGAATTTGTTTATGAAGTAAACCGGGGTAAATAACTCTTGAAATATTTTCATTCTGAGAGTATCTCCGTGAATAACTTTAGCGGCAATTCCGTAAAGACTTATCTGGATATATGCCATGTAGAAGCACAATTCATCAATGTCCATTAATTCAGCATACATATTCATTGATGGATTATATCCATTATCAAGAAGTACTTCTCTTACAGCTATTATCATTCCCCCAGCTCCACATGCCGGCTCACAAACTTTGATAAAACCCCTTTTTTCAATTATTTCATTGTGCCCGGAGATCTGCATTTTAGCACAAAGTAGAGAGATCGGATAGGGTGTAAAAAACTGTCCTCTTCGGTCGTTTCCCAGCCCATTAATTTCAAAAAAGTTTCCGAGAAAATCTTGATGCTCTGATTCCAGTGCTTCTACAAGAATATCGAAGCATTCCTGATATGCTGTAAGTTTCTCCTTATCCTCAATCAGTTTAATCGATGCAAGTTGTTCTTTTGCAAATTGAGGATAAAAGACTGATGCTAAAGAGTATGCTGAAACTTTGCAGAATTCATAGAATTTTTCATAAGTCCGTCTTGAGTAATCAAAACTTTCTAATGCTTTACCGAATCTTTTATGATGATTACTCGGAATCATTGCAGCTCTCCCTTCCATCCGTCTTTCCGGAGTGAGTTTTAATAGCCTCAATGCTTCTAAGTAATTGCTTGCAAAATCCGTGGGAGGTTATCCGTCCGTTAAAAAGAATATGCCCTTCTTTGCTTATCAGAAAAGTATCCGACTCAGCTTCGTAATAAATATCAGTATTTCCGTTTCTGAATCTGATTCCGTATTCTGTTTCTTCAGCCGGTTCAAACCCGTATACCGGAAGGTCATTAGCTTCAAAGTTTAATGATATTGTTTTCATCTCATCTCCATCCTTAACGAGCAGTACGGAGTTGAGATCACAAAAAACCGTGTATTCGCTTTTAATTTCGAAGCCACAGTCATTAAGCCACTCTCCTTGAAGTCTAATGAACGGTTTTGTTTCATTTCCGTTCCCGATATAACTGACTCGATGTACCGAGCCATTTTTTTTTATCCATGTCGTTCCTCACATGTTTTGTTAATAAGTGATTTGTTAGTTTTTTGAATCTCTGTTATTTATACCTAATTTTTAGTCATCACATTTAATTATTAAGAGGTTTATATGCCCGAACATGATAGAGCACTTTACAGTGTAATGAGAGATATAGCACTTCAAGAAGCTGAATTAGATTTTGTTCTAATGGTTTTCGGTGACACTCTTGCTGAACGCCAAAATTATAAAGTGCATAAAGGTCTTGATGCAATTCACATTTACTTGATTGAAAAATATCATTGGACTTTATCATACGTTCGCTCCTTAAAACTTGAAGACATTAGATTTCTTCTGACTGAAGAAATGCAAGCCTGGACTTTGCCTCAAGAAGCTCTTTTTCCAAAGGATTAGTCTTTCGCTCTGCTTCCATTTTTAATAATTTAGCTTTGCACAAAAGTTGGCGTTGCTTTAACTCTTTGAGTGATTCACTGGTCACTACCTCAGATTTACGTTCTTTCCGGCTTGCAAAAATTTTGCTCAACCATCTGAATTTTTTCATACTATCTCTTTTCCTTTTATCTCCCTGAGCACATCTTCACAAATGCTTATCAGCTGTTCGATGAACTGAATATCTACAGCCTTATGTACATTGAAAATTGCTGTGCACGGTTCTGTATCATTCTTAGCAAATTCAATATCAATTTTCTTTTTAGCCTTATTCTCCAGTATTGGAATAGTAAACTTTCTTCCTTCACTTCGCTTAATGATTTCAGCAAAAGATGAATCAAGTTTTGCAGTTACCTTGCGGAATAATCCGGCTTGTTCAATTTTGTAAATCATGCGGCTTCCTCTTCCGTTAAATATTTCTTCTTGAAACTTTCCTCCCGGTTAAGTGTTACTCTAAGTCGGTCCTTCTCAATGTAGAGAGCTTGATATTGTGCCCGGATTTCCTTCATCTCATCTTCCCGCTTTATAAGCTCCTCGGCAAGTATGTTCTTTTCCTTGTAGATCTCCTGGTTATCCAAAGCCTTGAAAAGAAGCTTTGCGAGATGTTCATTCTGGATTAGGTTTCCCTTCATCTTTCCGATTTGATAAAATCCGAATGATGATAATACTCCCGTCACCGCCACTCCGATAAGTGTAACCAATTCACTCATCACTATTCCCTTTCTCTATGATTTTTTTATTTGATTTAGCTTCATCTTCCAATTTCCAACCATGATATTTATACCCCACGTAAACACCGATCAGATAATAGGCTACAATCAGTGTCATTATTAGAGTCACTTTTATGAGCATATATTCCCCTTATCATCAATCAATGCGAGATCTCGTTTGTATTTCCCGGGGATATACTTCACATAAGTTTTGTCTTCCATATAGCTTGATATTTCAGACTGCCGGATCATCTTTCTCCCATCTTCGAGGAGTACAAATCGAATCAATCCCGTATCGATGTAGTTAGTAACAAACTTTGCATAATTCATTCGCATCAGTGATGATGCTTCTTTAATCGTGAATAAATAATTTTCAGATGCTCTTAATTCAGCTTTCATAGGTTTAACTCCTTATCCCTCAACTATCTTTTCAATTCGTTCAAGTTCATTCATATAATCAGATTTCATTTTCTCAATTACATCGAGCAGACGTTTCCTCTCTCTAAAATCGAGCACGTTATCTTTGGTGAACTTCTGAACATTGTTATTGAGTATCTGAATACTATTCCCGATCATTGAATTAATTAACAGCGTTTGGTCAAGCAAATCCTGGCATCGTTCATCTTTGGAGTTGTATCCCTCTTTTTTGAAGATTGTCATTATCCTATTATGAAGGTCTGCCGAATAATTCTTTGCAGTATTTAACTGATAGTTTAGGTCTGCTCTGCTTAAACCAAGTTTGTTGGCGAGCCATGTTTGGTTGCGGTCTGATTCAAATAAAATTCTTTTAACTTCTTCCTGAGGTGTCATTGTCAAAATTCCTTTTCACTTTCTGAATTTTCGGTTTTACAATTACAAGAATGTTGGTTATTACCATTCTTATGTTTACGGGTGTGAATTCTGTCTATATCAATAAAATCTGCGTGAAGCAGAACATCATTAATAAAATCGGAGAGTTTCATGTTGAGTGCTGCGGCAAATGACATTGCGTTTTTTAGGTTTACTTCATTCAATTTTACTAACTCGTGCAGTTCGGTAATTTCGTTTAATTCCCTTGTATCTTCGTTGATCTCGTATGCTAATTGCTCAACTAAATAGTTTACGAGACTTTCCGGAGTTATGGAAAGCTCAGCAGCTATCTTTGTTGTGGCAAGATAATTGGCGTCTGATAATTTTATTGAAGTTTCCATTTATGCCACTTCCTTTCCAACTCGTTGGTCTGTTAATATGTACTTTGAGCAGTCTCCAAACTGTACTTCAATTTTGCGGAGAAAGGATGGCTTGATTGTTCCTCGATTGCACATAATATAAACGGTAGGATTTGGAACATTTAATAATTTGCTTAAATCGAATTTTGTTAGCCGGAGTTCAAATAAAAATAATTTGAAATCAAACGGTATCATTATATATCCTCTTGGTTTAACTAAATTTATCTAAATATTGGTTGCTAATATATCGCTTTATGTGTTAATGTCAAGAGCTTTTTAGAATTATTTTAATATTATTTCTTAGATATATTTAGAATGGCTTAATATGTTTCATATTATGAATTGGCAAGAGTTTATAGATACCCTACTTAGAGACTTTAGAATGAGTAGTCTTGAACTTGAGCAGAAAACTTCTGTTTCAAATGCGAGCATTTCACAACTCCGCACTGGTAAGACAAAAAAACCAAATCAGTTTACTATAAAAAATCTCGAAAAAGGTCTTGGTATTAGGATAAACGACCGTGATCCAGATAAAATAACCTATACAAAACTTTCTGAAAAAGAACTCGAACCTGGTCACGAATTCAAAGACACAATACCGGCATACAAATATCCCCTCTTGGGTGTTGTTTACGCCGGAGAACCTGATCTACTCGATCACGAGTTGACAGATGAATATGAATATTTCCCCTACCGTAAAAACAGTAATAGATGCTTTTCACTTAGAGTAAATGGTAAAAGTATGGAAACAACTGTTCAAGATGGAGCAGTTGTTTTAGCCGATATGGATGCTCAACTTACGGATGGTTGTCTTGTTGCAGTAAAACTTAAAAACGGAACTCAATACATCAAACGATATTATAACCTTAATTATGTTTTTGTAAAGCTCAGCAGCGACAACCCGGAATATGGTGTAAGGCTAATTGACAAATCCGACATACTCGTATGTTATAGAATCGTGATGATAAATTTACCTTTATAGATAAATCATTTTCTGAGGTGAGATGCAAGATTACAGAACTGTTCCAACCAGTAGAATTAACAGCCACAGGGTAAATCCACAGCCTGAAGAGATTAAAGAATTTCGTTTAAAAGTTACTCCCAAACTTGTAAGGGGAATTGGTGTAATTAAACCCGGTGATATTATCCAGATCACCTATAATTTCCCGATACAAAAAGGAAAATTCTGTCTCGTTTCATATTGCGAAAATCAATGGATAGAAATCTACAGCGGTTACAAAAAGAAAGATCATCAATATTACGCTATCACCAAAATTGTGATGATGGGATAGCTTTATAGCGAATTAATTAACTTCTATTTGGAGGAATCTGTGAAAAGTGAGAATGTTAAGACTGGAGCCGGTATTATTTTATTTCTAATAATTTTCATAAGCCTATTTAAGTCGTGTTTTTCTGATAGTTCACAGAAAGAAACCGTCACTTTAAGGTCTGACCAAATAGAGACTATAGAGCAAATGAAAAGTCAAGGTTTTATTACAATTGAAGAAGACATAAATAGAGTTTATGTGGCTCCCCTTTTGTGGTTACAAATGGATGCAAAATTAAAGGGAGATTTTTCAGCATCACTTGCTGTTTATTGTGCGAACAAAAGAAATAATAACCTCTATTGGGTTGAAATCTATGATAAACAATCCGGGAAAAAATTAGCTAAATACAGTCAGAGTTGGGGTTTCGATGTTTACTGATTTTTGTATAAACCAATTTTTTAAGCCCACACCTTCGATTTCGATTATTCACCGCTTTTTAAACTTAATACTTATAATTTTAAGTATTCTTTCTGAAACCTCATACAGTAATAACCAGAATTACACAACCGTTGGTGCTGATAGCTCGATAGTTTCACCTCATAATTTATTCGATATTTATATAAGTGAGAAAAATTTCTGGGGTATGTCTTTATCCTACACAGTTGATAAAGATTTTTTATTGAGTATAGCATTTGCACAGGAGCGCGGAGTTCAAACAAACCCGCCGGGGACAGAGTTTGATACCCCTTTTTCTTGGTGGTCAAGAATCGAGGATTATAACTCTCGA
>JAGUXE010000406.1 GCA_020061995.1 Ignavibacteriales bacterium
CGTGAGCAAAATTGCTTGCAAAATCAGTTCCAAATTCACCGCTCACCCCATAGGGATTTCCGTTACAAAGTCGTGACAGCGCGGAAGCGTAGCCCGATGCGGGGGGATGTGCAAGCGGTGCGCAGGGGTGTATTTGGCGTGGATATTTTTAATAAACTTATGCTACAGTTTCCAGCGATCTGGCAATACCCCACAACAGCACACCAATCATAACAACACGCACCCGACCCTATGCTGGTCTGTTATGACACGGTAGGGCGGTAGCGTGTTTGTGGTTTGTGAAGTGGTGTTGGGAAACCGTTTGTACTTTGATAAGAATGTAGGCATCGTGTTCCGTGCAAATCTCAAATTGGACGGAACGCTGACGAAGGAGGAGATGAAGTCTGTGTCAATAAAAGGTCATAGGCTCGGTATACCGATATTTCAGGACGCTGGATATACAACTGTTAGAAAACATAACAACCCCATCATATGTTGCTTGAGGAAAAATTATGAATGTTCGTGATGAAACACAAAACTCAGATCAGAACTCAATAAGAGATGTACCTCAAACAAAAGATACATCTAATGTCAAAATCCATTTTAATTCAGATAATTCTGAAGCTATAAAAGAATTAGCAAGAAGTGGAAAATTTGGCAGTAAAGAAGAAGATGTGGTGATTTTTGCGCTTCGTTTTTTATACACTGTCTATAAACGCCGCCCTGATGCTAACGTTTTAATAGCCGAAGGTGCATCTGGTAGAACATATATGGATATAAAATAATGAATCCTTTTGATCAACAACCATCCATAAAAGAACAAATGCAGTTAAGCAACCATGATCATAACATGACCATGCGTTCTTGGTTCGGCAAAGCATTTGTAATAATGTATTTTCTTTTCTTCTTATCAACTGTTTTAATATGGATTTATAGCACGTTTAATCCATCCGTAACAATTAATAATATGAAGGAGATGATCATGACTATTTCAGCACTATTCTCTGGCCCAATTGGCCTAGTCATTGGCTATTATTTTGGTGGCGATAGAGATAAGCCATATTGATCCTTTTGCATTGTCGCACTCTTACTCTTTATGATCCATATCCCAAACTGATGGACTTAATAGGCTCAGAATATAAATCACATTGATTACAAATAAGTTTCTAACCGGAGACCATTCCATCGCTCGATGATGGACGCGGTGACAGCCCATGATGCTGCCCAACCCACGTCCCATCGCGCCCGTCAGATTTGACGGTTGAGGCTGTAGAAAAACCTCCAAACCACTTTTTCAATTCTTGAAATTTGAATAAAAAATAAAACAATTATATGTAATAAATCTTTGAGGAGTGTTCAGTGAAAAATGCTCAAAGATTTACGTACATCATGCCACTTTTGAGATTTTTTAGAGAGACATAGGTTTTTCTACAGCCTCGTTGGCGGGGGCTATTGCGACAAGTTTCACCAGATTAAACTATAGGTACTCAGATAAAATGATTTCTTCCACAAATCCAATTTCTATTAAAGAATTTTTGGACTTTATTGGCTTTATTCTTAGCGGGGTCGGCGCACTATATTTCTTTTTCATTTATTCATGCATCACTGAAAGTACAGTGGTGAATAATACATTTAATAAATATGTAGCGCATACACTATCGGTTAGAAAATACTGGTTAAAAAACAAAGAAAATAAAGAAAAAAGCGAATATATACACACATTAAGTAACAGTAGAGATTACGATAAGACTGACTGGTCAATTAGAAAAAAGATTGCTTTTTGGTCTATTGATAAAGGTAGTACTCTTTCATTTGGGTCTGTTGCGATAGGATTCATCTTTCAACTTTTATCAAAATTTCTATGATTAATAGTATGACAAATACGTACCAATCCAAGTATTCATCGTGCAGTGATGAGTGACAGACAACATCAGATTGAGCGACCGAAAATAGAGGGATTACCCGTTGCCGATAACAAACGGCGGTTACTTTCATGTTCCGAGATTGGTGCTTGCCCTACTTTCACGGTGCGCTGATACGTGACAGATAACGCTAAACTGAACCGCCAAAAATATAGAAAGCTTATCCTTCTTTCGCTGAAAAAATACGTTAAAGGAATACCCTAGATATGGCAATGACTGTTATAAAAAGATGCCCTAAATGCAAAACTGCATATGAGGCTGGAACTGACACTCGCGGCATAGGCATTCCCTATAAAATATGCTCAAATTGCGGAACCTACGTAATTGATAAAGACAACAATGAATGGGAATTAAAAAATCCTTTAGAAAAGCTGTGGTATATTTTTATATTAATCTGGACTTCTTTTCTTTTTGGTTTGGCTGGACCACTAATATTTTTGTTTCTAAGAGAAGCACAAAAAATACAAATCAGTGATAGCTCTTTATTATATATATGGGGTGCATGTTCAATAGCATTGCTCTTCTGGATGCTTTATAAACATTCCAATGAAGTTCAAGAATCAGCAAATAGAATGCAAAACATTAAATATCGCAATATTTTAAAAAAACTAGGCATCTTAAAAGAATAATAAGTTACCACGACTGACATCTAAAAAATAAAAATGTACGGCAGTTTATTTACTAATAATAAATCGCCAACAAATCATTCAACGACGGACGCGGTGATAACCCGCGACTCCGTTTTGATTACTCCCCGCCGCACCCGTCAATTACAATATTAGAGATATATAGTGACTAGCCACATAATAAACGCTCAGTTATTCCCTAATAATATGCTTTTGGGAAATTCAAAATGCACTCAGATAAAATATATTTAGAAGTAGGCAAAGCAATTTTACTTATTCAACTTACCGACCATGCATTTAAGAATGTATTATCATTAGTTTTTCCGGGCAGTGAGCACAATGACAAGGATGTCTTTGAAAAAAATAATAAAATCATAGAAAAAGCAACATTAGGAAGATTAATTAATGTCTTAAAATCCAGGGTTATATTAAACGACAACTTTGAAGATATATTGGAAACTTACTTAAAAGAGAGAAACTCTTTAATTCATAATTGGGATGAAATAGAAAATTGGGAAAATGAAAGCGATGCTTTATATTTTACTATAAACTTACAAAAGCAAGCGGTATATTTTCTATATGTATTTACGGGTTTTATACGTGCATGGATGGAACAAGTCGATGTTGACTTCTCCTCCATCAATAACAAATACCATGAATTAATTGGGCTATTTGACGAAGTTGATACCCATTGGAAGCCATTAATTAATAAGTTTATTGAAGAAGAAAAGAACTGAAAATATTAATTACTTAAGCAAAGAAATAATAATATTACCTTTCGATCAGAATTTTATTAATTGGTTTTTAAAATGTCACGATATTTGAAATGAAGACTTATTTACAAATTATATTGACGATGATTCTTGTAAATGGCTGTGAAAATAGTGATGAGTCAAGATGAAAAATATCTGACTTTATCCCTGATGGACATCCCGCTTATTTATTTTATGAATTATCCAGCAAAGGCCCAGTAACAGATGATTTTTGCATTTCAAGCAGCGGAAATATAATACCGATGAAAAAAGGAATATCGAAAGAATATAAAATAAAAGAAAAAATAAAACAAGGAATTCAAATAATAGAAGAAGTTGACACAGGAAAATTATATTTTACCGTCTCATATATTGAAGGTGAATTTATTCAGCATCAAAGTGCGTGCGCATGGAAAGATATAAAAGTAAAGTTGTAGATGTTAGTTTTTTAATAACTCTAACTATTATATCGACAACAGATGCGGTGACAGCCCGCGAGTCTTAACGACTTACTCCCTGCCGCGCCCTCATATTGACGTTGAGGCTGTAGAAAAACTCTAAAATTGAAATTTTTAACTCCATATAAATCAAATAGTCACAAGAGGAAGACACCTCAAAAATTGGGTTATCCTTCACCCTCGTTATACGTACAGAACACACTATGAAAGTCTTACAAACTGAAATTTCTTGGGATTATCCAGACACATTGGAAATTCCTGCTCCATATGTATTTGACTATTCTAACGATAAACATTTAGATGCACTTATTTTAAGCCTAGGTAATGGCATATTCATCGAATGTGTTTATGAGATTTTTGATAATGAGGCATACAAGATAATTACAGGTGCTTTAGAAGGCATTGGTGGATCAATAAAAATTGAATCGTCAAATGCAATCTCAAATTTATGGCTGTATCGTAAAGGTTATGATTGTTACCAACAAGGAAATGATACATATTTCTTTGTAAATCCAGAACCGCGCCCAGAACTTTTTGAGAAGAAAGAGTTTTCAGATTATCTGAGTGAGTTTAATCAATCAAAGTCACATAGAAGCAAAGTAAAAAAGAACTATGAAGATGCACTAATAGGAAGAATTAATAACAACTTAAGTTTTAAGCAGAAACTAAAAAATACTGTAAAAAAATTAAAGCAAATTATTTTCAATAAAAAATTGATCAATATTTGCAAAAAACCTAATGAGTTCAAGGAAAAAGTCCCAACCTTTCACGGTGCGTGAGTCGAGTCTGTCAAGCAAATGATCCCTTTCGAGTTTATACAATTAACCAGCATTGGCATTCCTATTGGGCTGGTTCTTCTGATGATTTTTAGTGAGCAAAAATATACCCAACAGCGATACAAAATGGCTAAATGGTGTATTTTCTTTGGTTTGTTATCCACCGCATATTTTTTTGGCAACTACTATTTTAATATGGAGTTCGGTCATTCCAAACAATCAATCATCATGATATATATTGGTTTGCCATCATTATCTATTGGATTAACTCTTTATGTCGCCGAGCTTATCAAAGCACTGATCAAATAACCTGTTTAATTAATGCACAAAAAAATTATATATGACATCCATAGTTAACCTCCAACTAATAATCCCCTAAAAGTCGAATGGCGTTTGCTTTTTGGTGCAACGATCCTTGTGAACTTTCTTGCTAGAGGTCACGGTTTTGTTCCGGTACAGGTATTGAACAGATCATTGCATTTATATATTCGGTTTCATTTACAAAAGCACTACGCTTTTGAGCCATAACGACCACCATTATTGTCAGCGTTTCCTACTACTAATTTGACTCAAACGGATTCAGCAACCCAACATCAAAACATTCAAAATCCGTGATATTCCTCGTGACGACAATCAGCTTATTCACTTTAGCGATTGCTGCGATCATTGCGTCTTCGTATAAGGTGTCAGATTTTTTATGCATCAGCTTTGCCCAAGTGCGAAAAGCATCAGCGTCTAAAGCTAAAATA
>JAGUXE010000315.1 GCA_020061995.1 Ignavibacteriales bacterium
TTATAATATGATTGAAAAAGGAATGCTCGAATTAACAAAAGCTCCTTCTTTAAAAGAAGCATGGCTGCAATTCGTAAACTTTAATGATAAGATAGGTTTGAAAGTTAATCCTGTCGCCGGTCCGACGCTTTCTACAAGTGTTGAAGTTACGCAGGCGATTGTCAAACATCTTGAAGAAGCTGGCGTTCCAAGATCGAACATAATCATTTGGGATAGACGCGAAGAGCAACTTGCCGAAGCCGGATTCACTGCTGTAGCATTCCCCGGAATTAAAATCATCGGAACGGAGCGATTGGGCGAAAATGGAACGATGTACGACGAGAATGGAATTCTTTATAGTAAAAGAATGATTGATACTACATGGTATTATTGGGCTGATTGTGAAGAGGATTACGATACCGAGACGATGCCATATATGGTTAACTCCGGTAAATATTCTTACTATTCAAAAATCGTTACAGAAATGTGCGATAAAATTATTAACGTTCCCATTTTAAAAAATGCAGGTTCCTCGATTACACTTTGCTTGAAAAATTTAGCATATGGCTCCATTACCAACACCGCAAGGCTGCATAAAAAATTGTGGAGTGAAACTACCGCGGAAGCTTGCGCGTTTCCGCCGCTGCGTGATAAAGTTGTTCTGAATATTGTTGACGGAATTAAAGGATGTTTTAACGGCGGTCCCGGCGCTAATCCACAATTCTTCGCGGAATACAAATCTATTTTAATAGGAACCGACCCCGTAGCAATAGACAGAATTGGCTTCGAAATGATTACGAAAAAAAGAATTGATGAAGGATTACAGAAGGAAGCTGCCGAAAGAGGGAAAGCATTTTTGTTCATGGCTCAGGATTTAAAACTTGGTGTAGCGGAGCTGGATAAAATAAAGTTAACAGAAATTATTGTGAAATAGTTGGTTTGCAAAATGAAATTCTTCGGAATTATTGTTATTTATATTTTATTATCTTCTATTTCAGTCGGGCAAACGGATAAAGGATTCCCTGTACTATCGGAATCCGATTTCGAAGGGATGAAAATCCAACGCACGGAATATTACGACGACAATTCATTATGGGGATTGATTAACGGCGGCGCGGATGTTTATCTTGAATACGGATTTGACGAATTGGGATTCCAGGAAGTTGAATGGATAGGATTCAATTTCCGGGTTGAATTGTATCGCATGCTTGATGTTATATCCGCATATGGTATCTTTTCAGCATCGCGTTATAAGTGCGCCTCAAGAGATACAATTACAAAATATATTTGCGTCAATCCCTTTCAGGTACAGGCGGCAATTGGTGATTACTACATTTCAATTGCAAACGACAAGGGAACAAATGAAGCTCAGTTGAATACATTGAAAATCATTTCGAAGATAGTGTCCAGGATGGAGGAGCACTATTTTGCGATGCCGCCTTTTTTTGATAAAGAAATTTTCTCACCGTACATCCATAACTTTAAAGTTGTGAAAGGGGGGTTGGGATTTCAGAATGCTTTCCCGATGTGGGAGGATATGTTCGAAGACTTTGAAAATTATGAAGTCGATATTCTCCCGATAGAAGATGAACGCGGATTTGCCTATGTCTCACTGATTAATTTCAGAACTGAAAAAGATGCAAAAAGATTTGTTGCTGATAATGCCGAAGGCGATACAAAAATTATTAAAATGCTTTCTTCAACTGAAATGATCTTCATCGTGACAAATATGAACAAAAATAACCTGGAAGAAATTTTGCATTTGCGCGATAATTGAGTACCGATTTAAATGCTGGTGTAGTGTCCCCTAACGCATCTTTACATTTAATCCACATAGCAATAATAGTATCAGCATCTTTTGTCCAAACATAAACTAAATTACTGATAACGTTGCCAAACAACTATCCTAATAAAATACATTTTAGCTCAACTGAATTGTCGTTGATCATTTAACTTTATTTTCGAGAATCCAATTAATTTGAGTCAATTTACCGTTAATATTTGCCCCCTTAAAATCATGTATCTCATCAACACTTGCCGCTGCACCGACTATTCCGCCAATCAGACCTCCCTCAATACTCCCAACCCCTCCTGAAATAACTCCGGCTGCTAAATATTCTAAAAATCCTAATTCAACAGAATTGTCATCTTCTAAATTCTTAATTGTAATGAGAGCCACTATTCCACCACCGATTAACGCACCATATTGAGCATAAGACCAAAACTTACTGTCAACAATTTTTTTCATCATTGATATTTTCTCAATTTCCACTTCTGAAAAACCACTTTCATTTTTAACAATCAAAATATTTTCTTTAATTTCTGAAGGAATAATATTGTTTATCTCGCTATTGTCATTAAGGATTATCTGCCAGTTATATTCTTGTGCAATAATAGTTATTGAACTGATGAAAGTTGAAATAAAAATTAGAAACGAGCTAAAGGTTGGGTTAAGAAATCTATTGTAATTAAACATAAAATCCCTCACAAAATGTTTTAAAAACCGGAGAGTGAATTTAAATCTGAAAATACAATCAAAACGTAAATATATTTTTTAGCAAAGTCCAATTTCCCATTTTTTGTCTCCTCTATTTAACTAACTTTTCAAAAGTTAATTATTGATTGGGTCAAATTCACAATGTTATTCTTTGATAATGAACCTTGGGGAAAAAATTTCACAAGTTTAAGAAATATAAATTGGATGGATAAAAATATCTGACTTTGGTACTGTATCGATTATAACTATATTTCATTTGTAAAATATGAAAAACAAAATAAATATACCGCGACGTAATATGCACAAATTGATTGCTCTAACTTTACTCATAGCAATAGTTTTTACCTTTTTACACTCAGAATTAGGATTTCTTGATTTTGACGGCGATAATCATGACACACATGATTACTGTGAAATTGTTAAGAATACTAATACACATTCAAAGATAATTCGAGAAGAGTTACCAAAACTCGAACTCAACAAAGATATTTGCATTCATTGTTTTTCTAAGATTGAAGCAAAAGAAACACAAACTTCTTTTGAAAGAGCTGACCATCATTTAAAAGTAAAACCTTCTACTGATTTATATCTATTTAACAATACATTTCTGATTTAACCAATCCCATTTCATTTCGTTAATCCCTTTACGGGATAAGGATATCCCCGCATAGCGGGCTAAGTCTATTAATAAATATTTGGAGAAAGAATGTTGGGTTATGTAAAATCCCGATTATCGGGAAACATACTTTTTGTATTGTTCGCAATTACTCTGCTACCGCTTTGCATTTATGGACAAACAGAAATTAAGAAATTGAATTTGAATGAAGCTGTTAAAATTGGATTAAAGAATAATCCTCAAGTTATAAGGGCAATTGAAAATATTTCCGCCTCAAAAGGAAGATTTTGGAGCGGTATATCATTACCTCAACCGGAGGTGGGAGTTAGTTATGAATACGCATCGGTAAACAGTAGTTTAAGTAATTACAATGAAAAAACTCTGGAAGTAAATCAATCTTTTGAGTTCCCTTCCAATTACTTTCTGAAAGGAAGTAAATTCAACAAAGAAGAAGAGATTGCTTTTTATGAACTGAACTTGACTGAGCGCAGCATTATCAATCAAGTGAAAACCAGTTACTACAAAATTCTTGCTAAACAATATCAGGTAAAGGCTTCTGAGGAGAATCTATTAATCTCAGAAGATTTTTCTAAGAAAGCAGAGATAAGGCAAAATGTTGGTGAAGGAACGAATCTCGAAAGATTAACCGCAAAAGTTCAATACACTGAGGCGCGGAATAATCTGGAAGTTTCAAATAACGAACTTACTACAGCATTTGCCGAGCTGAATTACTCTCTTGGATTTGTAAAACAAAGTTATGAAGTGAATTTTGATCTATCCGATACACTTGTTTTTGTTGATCATAAAATAAGTTTAGAAGAAATATATAATTCAATGGAAAAAACAAGTCCACAGATAAAAATTGCCGAATTAAAATATGGAATAGCCTCGGTTGAAAAAGGACTCGCATGGTCTTCTCTTCTGCCTAATATTAACCTGGCATATTTTAAACAAACACGCGACGGTAATAGCGGATTCTATGGTGCCTCGTTTGGTATCTCAGTTCCTTTATGGTTTATTTTCGAACAGAGAGGAAA
>JAGUXE010000026.1 GCA_020061995.1 Ignavibacteriales bacterium
AATAATTCAGCGGAAGTATGATTTCATTCTTCCGCTTTTATATTAAAAGTTCGATAAAATTTAAGCATGAAAAAATATTTAATTATTACTTTACTTTTAGGATTAGGATTTATTCTAAACTCATGTTATGAAGAGTTGGTGAATAATCCGGCTGAAAATAAACCGCCCAAAACTTCGTTGTTTCTTTTTCCTGATAGCTCAATAAGTCAGCAACCTAGTAAATTGAGAGTTAGTTGGTGGGGTGACGACCCTGACGGACTTGTTATCGGTTTCTACTTTACATGGGATGGAGTGAATTGGACATTTACAACAAAGAATGATAGTTTATTTGCACTTCAAATAGGTGCAACTGATACTATTTATGACTTTAAAGTTTCAGCGGTTGATAACGGTGGAAATGGTCTTTACGATACACAGATTCTCAGAAACGGAATTGATTTCGGTGCAGAACCATTCGTAGATGCTAACAATGACGGCGTATATAGTCCCGGTGAATTTTTCTATGATATCGGTTTGGTTGATCCAAATCCGGCATCATTAAGATTCCCCATTAAAAATTCTTCCCCCGTAATTGTATGGAATGATTTATCTCTCTTACCAGATTCATCATATCCTGCTATGACATTCGGTTGGGAAGCAGAAGACCTTGACGGTGATGAGTCAATCCTCAAAATAAATATTGCCATGAACGATACTACCGATCTTTCAAAAGTAGTTTCTCTTCAAGGAAATGTAAGAAGAATTACTTTACGAACCAGAGAGTTCTCTTCTTCAGCACCAAAAATGGATATACTTATAGATGGAAGTGATGCTTCAATTTTTTCACAAAAACTTGAAGGATTGAAATTTGATGATTTTAACAAATTCTTTGTTCAAGCAGAAGATATTTCAGGGGCTAAATCCAAATTTATACAACTTCCAGATACAACCAAGAAATGGTTTGTGAAGAAACCGAAAGGGAAATTGCTTATCATAAATGATTATCTAGCTTCCGGGAATCCAAAAACATTTTATACTAATCAGTTTGATAGTGTTAATAGCGGCAGTATAAAAGGGAAGTATGACTTTTGGGATATTCATGTTCAGAAACCACCTTACCAAACAATAACATTCTTAGAGACAATCAAATTGTTTGATTTTGTTTTTTGGTATAGTGACAATAACCCTTCATTAAATCTTGCAAACGTTGCAACAAATAAATTTATTTCGGCGGGGGGAGCAATAGCATTCTCATTTTGGCCGGGTATATCACTTGAAGTCTCCAATCTTCAAGGGTTTTTACCGATTGATTCTGTCAGTAATTTCGTGACCGGTTTGAATTTCCCGAATAACAGCCGAATAATCTCAGATACAACACTTCCTGAATATCCAAATTTACAAACTTCTCAGGGTGTCTTTTTGATTAGGGGATATTATCCAAATCCATTGAGTGCAAGCCCAATTTATTATGCACTTACAGGTGATCCAAAAGGATATTTAGGTTTTATCGATTCAAGAAAGAAACTTTTCTTTATGGGTATTCCGCTTCATTATGCAAATGGTGGCCAAAGAAAAGTAAACGAACTGTTAACAAAAATCTTTTTTCAAGATTTTGGATTAAACTAATGATGAAAAAACTATTATTTATATTTTTTATTCTTGGCTGCACTCTATTGTTTCCTCAATCAAAAGGAAATTTAGCGGGAAAAATTGTTGATGCTGCTAATAATGAACCTATTATTGGTGTGAACGTTATCGTAAAAGGAACTTATTGGGGTGCTGCAACTGATGTTAACGGTAACTTTAGAATTAACGATATTTCAGCCGGTACTTATACAGTTGAGGTCAGTTCGATAGGTTATAAAACAATGCAATATACTGCATTACAAATTGAAGCTAACAAAACTAAAACTCTTGATATTAAACTTCAAGAGACTGTTTTGACCTTGGGTCAAGATGTTGTAGTAGTTGGTGAAAAACCTCTTATGGATGTTGAAGAAACACAAAGTAAAAAAACTATTTCACGTGATGATATTGAGATGGCAAGTGTTGAAAACATAAGTGATTTAATAACTCAACAGGCGGGTGTAGTTAAATCTGATAATGCAATTCACATCCGTGGCGGTCGTTCGTATGAAAATGCTATGTTACTTGATGGTGTTTCAGTTCAAGATCCCTTAGCGGGAACAGGTTTTGGACTTCAACTGAGTGCAAATGCAATTGAAGAAGTAGAAGTTATTACCGGTGGTTATAATGCTGAATTTGGACAGGCAACTTCGGGTGTTGTAAATGTGAGAACAAGAGAAGGTGGTTCCAGATACTCGGGTTATATTTCTTACAAAAGAGATAATCTAGGTGAAAGAACTTCAAATCATGTTTTTAATATTGACATTTTAGAAGCCAACTTTAGCGGTCCGGAACCAATTTTTACAACGATTCTTCCTGCCATCGGTATTAATATTCCGGGGGATTTTTCTTTCTTCGGAAATTTTTACATGGGGTTAAGCGATGGTATTACTCAAGGCTATAATAAATCAACAGCTAACCAAATATACTCCTCAACATTTTTTGGAGAAAAATATGCTCCACGTGGTGAGAACAGTTGGTTCTGGCTAGGAAAATTAACTTACAAATATTCATCTACAATGAAGTTCCAATATTCATTTAATCAATCGGTGAATATAAATCAAAATTCACAATCACTTCAATCGAATCTTGAATATGTTGAACCGAGTCCCGGTTATCAATATGAATTTCAGAATATTTTAGATAATGCAAATACTTTTACTCATATTAATAAATACAATACATTTGGAGTAACACATACATTAAATTCGAAAACTTTTTATGAGTTAAAAGTAAATCACTATTTCACAAATCTAAGAGCCGACGCCAATGGCTTGCCCTTCGCAAAGTATGCTGAACCAAAAGATATAACAAACTTTCCTATTGAATATTATAATTTAGGACGTGATACTGTTGGCGTTATTCCGGGTGATGGTTTTTGGGATGTTGGTAACCCATTTACATGGCGCGATCACTATGTTGAAGAATATTCGTTAAGAGGTGATTTAACTAGTTTCTTTGATGAAAAAAATAAATTCAAAGCAGGTTTCAATTTTCAGTTCCAAGAAATGCAAGTCGTGGATATTTACAAACCTTGGATAGGCGAACTTGGACTTAATAACGATATCTATCGTGTTTACCCTGCGCTTGGTTCATTTTATGCACAAGATAATATTAATTTCAGTGGAATGATTCTAAATTTCGGTTTAAGATTGGATTATTGGTTTCCCGGTAAATATGTAGACGATGCAGTGGAAAACCCGGCAGTTGTTACTATACCGGATGAAACTCGTCAAAAGTATAAAGATAATAGTTATTCATTTTTTGGTGGAAGAAGATTCAAAGCGCGGTTAAGCCCTCGTCTCGGTATATCTCATCCGGTTTCTGATAATCAAGTTTTGTTCTTTTCTTACGGTCATTTCAGTAAATGGCCAAAACCACAATTTGTATATGCAAAGCTTAATCCGCTTAATGCAAAATCATCATTTCAAAAATTTGGAAATCCAAATCTGAATCCTGAAACAACAGTTGCATATGAATTAGGACTAAAAACACAATTCTCTTCCGATGATGTTCTAACATTAACTGCATACTATAAAGATATATTTGATTATGTAAGCACAAGAACTGCAATTATTCAATCAGCGAGATTTGCTACTCAAAGATTTATAACCTATGTAAATTCAGATTATGCAAGATCACGAGGAATTGAATTTGAGTATAAAAAGAGAATGGGTAAATGGTTTACAGGTTCGGCTTCATTTACTTACTCAATAGTAACCGGAAAAAGTTCTTCGGCTGATGAAGGTGTATTGGTTCTTCAAGGAGATTTGCAAGAATCTATTAAAGAAGAATATGTAACCTGGGATAGACCGATTAATGCTTCCGTTACAACAAATTTTTATGTTCAGAAGGGTGAACCTTTATTTAATTTCGGACATGGAATTTTAGACGATTATAATGTTTATTTACGTTTTCATTATCAGTCAGGTAAACGCTATACACCCGCAATTTTCACAGGCAAATATGATACAGACGGAAAACCGGAATATTTATTTCCTAAAAATGATCGTAATAATAAATTAGGTAAAGATTGGTTTTGGATTGATTTGAATTTTGAAAAATATTTAGTCGTTGGTGGATTAAAATTCTCAATTTTCATGGAGGTTAGCAACCTTTTAGATTTGAAAAACAGTGCTATTATAAATCCGGTAACCGGTGAAGCATATGAATTGGGTGATGCTGTTCCAAGTAATTGGAATGATCCTAATTATCCGGAGCTACAATCTCCCGTATCACCATATCCATTTAATCCGGCTCGTTATTTAACTAGAAGAAATATAAAATTTGGATTTAGCTTAAGATTTTAACTATGAAAAAATTCCTTATAATAATTTTAGCATTATTGGCTATAACTTTTGAAACTAAGGCTCAATTATTTCCTGTACTCGGTGGACAAAGAGCCGGTATCTCAGCAGCACAATTCTTAAAAATTGGAGTTGGTGGCAGAGCAGCCGCTCTTGGTGAATCTTTTATCGCAATTGCTGATGATGCTTCATCTCTTTACTGGAATCCTGCAGGATTAGTTCAGTTCAGTGAAAACCAGATCCTTTTTTCTCATAATAGTTGGTTGGTTGACATTAACCATGATTTCCTCGGAGCAGTTTATCATCTTACATCGGAAGATGCAATCGGGATTTCATTAACATCCCTATCGATGCAGAAAATGCCGGTTACAACTGAATTTGCTCCTTATGGTACAGGCGAATATTTTTCATTTGGAGATATAGCGATTGGTTTTACTTATTCAAGAAAAATGACTGACCAATTCAGTTTTGGTGGGACGGTCAGATATATTGAAGAAACACTCG
>JAGUXE010000190.1 GCA_020061995.1 Ignavibacteriales bacterium
AGCTAATGATTGAAAATAAGATCGGACAGATTCCAGTGTTAAATGACCGAGGAATAATTGTAGATGTTATTTTATGGACTGATGTTCTTGAAGAGAAAGAGCACTTAAAGCTTCGAGAACTCCATTCAAATAAAGTTGTAATAATGGCTGGTGGTAAGGGAACGCGATTGGACCCTTTTACAAAGGTACTCCCTAAACCTTTAATACCTGTAGGTAATAAACCGATAATAGAACTTATAATGGAAAGATTTTATCAGTATGGTTTTCACAATTTTATTTACACACTGAATTATAGAAAAGAATATATAAAGCTTTTTTTGAAAGAGAGTAATTTCCCATATACAATTGACTGGGTAGAGGAAACTGATTTTTTAGGAACTGCAGGCGGACTTACATTATTAAAAAATAAAGTTGCTGATACCTTTTTTGTAACAAATTGTGATTCACTATTAGAAGTAGATTTAGAAAAAGTTTTAAAATGGCATAAGGAGCAAAAAGTTGCGATAACAATAATTGGGTGCTACAACGAAATAAAAATTCCATTCGGCGTACTCGAGATATATGGTGGAAAGCTACAAAAGATAACAGAAAAGCCTGTTCATGATATTTTAATAAATACCGGCGTTTATGTAATGGAGCCTCATATTATTTCATATATACCTGAAAATGAACCAATTGATATGAACGCGTTAATAGATTTAGCTTTTAAAAAAGAAAAAATCAGTGTGTATCCAATTTACAAAGGTTGGCTTGATATAGGGCAGTGGGAGGAGTATAAGAATGCAGTGGAAAAATTACATTGACTCAAATAGCGAATGAGAATTTTATTTGTTATTTATGACAATGAATCATATATTAAACATAGCGACATATATTTTGCCGTATGATTATGATGCAAAGCCTGAATATTAGCCATTTCATGCGGCGGTGTTTTTGACGCTGTGTATAGCTGGTTTCCACAGGGGCTTGCATATATAGCTGCGGTTTACAAAAAAGCAGGGCACGAAGTTGTTATATACAATCAGGATGTGTATCATTACCCAGAGATTATCTGAAAAAAAATAAATTTGATATTGTTGGAGTTAGTGTTATTGCAGGATATTATCAGTATAGAAAACTTTTAAAAATATCAGAAGCTATTAACACCGCGCCAAATAGACCCTTTTATATGATAGGAGGACATGGTCCAGCGCCTGAACCTGAATATTTTCTTAAAAAAACGGGATCGGATTTGGTAGTTATTGGTGAAGGTGAAATAACTGCACTGGAAATTATTGATGCGCTTGAGTTTTAGGGAGAAAATGTCAGAGGTGAAAGGCATTGCATACCTTGAAAATGGAAAACTTATTAAAACCCCAGAGCGACTTTTAATTCAGAACCTTGATCAGATTCCTTTTCCTGCTTATGAATTGTTTCCAATGGATCATTATGCCTTATTAAGAATGCCCCGTATAAAAAATAGTGAACGCTGTATACCAATCCTTTCTGGGAGGGGCTGTACGTTTAAATGTAATTTCTGTTACCGAATGGATAAGGGTTTCAGACCTCGCTCTGCTGAAAGTATTATAGAGGAAATAAAACTGCTACAAAAAGACTACAATGTCAATTATATCGCCTTTTCTGATGAACTACTGATGAGCTCTGTGCAGAGGACAGTTAAGCTATGTGAGGCATTCATAAAAGTAAAATTGAATATTAAATGGGACTGTAGCGGTCGTCTTAATTATGCTAAACCAGACGTGCTGAAACTGATGAAAGAAGCAGGTTGTGTTTTTATTAACTATGGCATAGAGGCGGTGGATGATACTGTATTGAAAAATATGAATAAGGCACTGACAGTAAAGCAAATTATTACTGGGGTAGAAAATACCCTGTCATCTGGCATAAGCCCCGGACTCAATATTATCTGGGGTAATATAGGTGATACAAAAGAGACTCTCAGAAAAGGTGTTGAATTCTTATTGAAATATGATGATCATGCCCAACTCAGAACTATAAGACCTGTAACTCCTTATCCCGGTTCCCCATTGTATTACTATGCCATTGAAAAAGGGCTTTTGAAAGATGTCGAAGACTTTTATGAGAATAAACATTTAAATTCTGATCTGCTGGCAGTGAACCTTACCGATATGACCGACGCGGAGTTCCACAGGGCATTGCTGGAAGCGAATAAAATACTTATGAAGCATTATTATGATAAAAAACTGAAAGACGGAATCCGCGTAGCAGAAGATTTGTACCTTAATGAAAATGTTTCTTTCAGAGGATTCAGAGATGTATAAAAACAGAACTGTTATAGGAATTATTCCTGCACGGGGTGGCTCAAAAGGTTTGCTGCGGAAAAATATTTTACCTTTATTAGGAAAACCGTTGATTTCATGGACAATTGAACAGTCACTTTCAAGTAAATATTTTGATAGGATTATAGTTAGCTCCGATGATGAAGAAATAGCTGATATAGCAAAACATCATGGTGCTGATGTACCATTTATGAGACCCAAAGAACTTTCTGAAGATATCACACCGATGATGGATGTGATTTTTCATGCGATAAATTTTTTTAAAGATAAAGATATTTTTTTTGACTATATTGCGCTTCTGGAACCTACCTCTCCTCTACGAAATATAGATGATATTGATAATGCAATAAAAGAATTAATTGAGCATCAGACAGAAGCTGATAGTCTTGTGAGTGTTGGAGAAGTACATCTCGAACACCCTGCGATAATGAAGAATATAGTTGACGGGTATGTTAAACCTTATGAGGCAGATAAAACAGTATTCAGACGACAGGATTTGAATAAAGTTTTTTTTCCTTATGGTGTTATCTACCTCTCAAAAACTGAGGAATTCATTAAGCAAAAAACTTTTTATCAGGAACGAACGATTCCGTACATTATTGAACGGTGGCAGAACTATGAGATAGATGATATATATGATTTCATCTGCATTGAAGCTATAATGAATCATAATTTGAGAGGAGCATCTTAATGAGAGTTTTACAGATAGGTCTTGGTTCGATGGGTAAACGGAGAATAAGAAATCTTTCTGCCATAGGTATAAAGGATATAGTAGGCTTTGATCTCAGAGAAGACCGCAGAAAAGAATCAGAGAATAAATATCAGATCAAAACGATCGATACAATCACTGGTAATATTATATCTGAAAGAAATATTTTTATTATTTCTACCCCACCTGATAAACATCTTGAATACATACAACTTGCAGTTCAATATGGGAAGCCTGCTTTTGTGGAAGCAAGCGTCTTAAAAAATGGCCTTGAAGCAGTTTCGCAGTTAGCAAGAGAAAAAAACATACTTATCGCACCTTCCTGCACTTTTAGGTTTCATCCTGCGATAAAGACTATAAAAGAAATTGTTCTGAGTGGGAAATATGGGAAGATATGCGGTTTTGTTTATCACATGGGACAGTATCTTCCAGATTGGCATCCATGGGAGGATATCAAAGATTTTTATATAAGTAAAAAAGAGACCAGTGCCAGTAGGGAAATGGTGCCCTTTGAATTGACATGGCTTTTAGATATAACAGGTATGCCGAACGAGGTTTTTGCATTCCATGGTAAGACACTTGATATGGGTGTGGATATTGATGATACCTATCATATCAATTTACGTTTCAAGGACTTTTTAGGAACACTTATTGTAGATGTTGTTTCACGCTTCGCAACGAGAAATCTGACATTGAATCTTGAAAAGGCACAGATAAGATGGAATTGGGAAGATAAGGTGGTTAAGCTCTATGACGCTAATAACAAAAGATGGATACACTATTATGAACCTTCAGGAGAGGCGGAAGTTGGATATAATAGGAATATTATTGAAGATATGTATATTGAAGAAATGGAGGCATTCCTAAACGCCGTAAAAGGCAATAATCCATTTCCAAATAGATTAGATGATGATATTGAAATTTTAAATATTCTTGAAAAAATTGAACAAACAAATAAAGGTCTTAGTCTTTGAGTATTCGTTAAAACAAAGATCGGATGACAGCTTTCTGTGAAAAAAGGTAAACAAGTTTGGTTAAATATAAGCAAAAATGAATTTGAATACCATAAAAGGCAATATATAGAGCCTTACAGAAGCACCATTTTTTTTATAGATTTCTTAAAAAGAAATGCCAGCTTTAACATTGACTCTAAGTTCAGTGTCTTAGATATAGGGACTGGTGGAGGAGCTAACTTATTTTGGCTATCAAAAGAATTTCCTTTATGTGAATTCACAGGGATAGATATTTCATCAGAACTCATTACTTTTGCAGAAGAACAACAAAAGGTCATTTCAAATACAAAATTCTATCATCTTGACTTTAATGATGTTAATACCATAGGGGAATTCGATTTTGTAATATCGCTTCAATTATTATCATGGATTAACGTAAGGGAAGCAAATAAATGCTTAAAATTGCAGTTTTCTAAGGCAAAAAAGGGGATAGCTATGTCATCTTTATTTTGTGAAGACGATCTAACCTATGAAGTGAAAATAAAAGATTATTACAATAACCGCATTGTAAATTATAATATATATTCTATCCCGAGGCTTAAAGAATTAGCTAAAAAATCAGATTTTTTATTGACGCATTTTGAGAGATTTGATATAGATCAAGATCTTCCAAAACCTAAGAAAGGATTAGGCACTTATACATTAAGACTTCAAACTGGAAATAGACTTCAATTTTCAGGATGCATGAATCTTCCATGGCACTTTTTGTTGTTTAAGAAAAAAGAGTATGATTAAAATATAATAAATATAAGGTAGATGATATGGATTGCAGGACTGGCATTAATTTATATGAAAAGGCTAAAAAAATCATTCCAGGTGGAACGCAATTACTTTCAAAAAGACCTGAAATGTTTTTACCAAATTATTGGCCATCATATTATCAGAAGGCCAAAGGCTGTCAAATATGGGACCTAGACGGAAATAAGTACATCGACATGACCACTATGGGTATCGGCACATGTATTTTGGGATTTGCGGATAAAGACGTAAATCAAGCCGTAAAAGATGTTATCGATAAGGGTAATATGTCAACGCTGAATGCCCCAGAGGATGTTGAGCTTGCGGAGCTACTATGCAAAATGCACCCATGGGCAGGAATGGTCAGATATGCACGAACTGGTGGAGAAGCAATGGCCATTTCAGTGCGAATCGCAAGAACTAAAACTCAAAGAGACAAAATTTTATTCTGTGGTTATCACGGATGGCATGATTGGTATTTAGCAGCAAATTTATCTGACAAAAAATCTCTTGACGGCCATCTATTACCAGGACTTCACCCTAAAGGGGTACCGAGGGTTTTAAAAGGAACCTCTTATCCATTTAAATATAATGATACCAAAAGTTTCTTATCTTTGATTAAAGAACATAAAAAAGATATTGGTGTAGTAGTTTTAGAGACAATAAGAGATAAACATCCTGAAAGGGAATTTCTCAATACTATAAGGCAAGTTACAGAAGATTTGGGAATAGTGTTGATCTGTGACGAAATAACAATCGGTTTTCGCCTTAATGTGGGAGGTGCTCATCTTCTTTTTGATTTTGAGCCAGATATAGCAGTCTTTGGTAAAGCTTTAAGTAATGGCTACCCAATGGCAGCAATAATTGGCAAAGAAGAGGTTATGAAAGCAGCCCAAGACTCTTTTATAAGTAGTACTTACTGGACTGACAGGATAGGACCTGTTTCCGCTCTTGCAACATTAAAAAAAATAAAAGCAGACAATGTTCCAAAATATTTAATCCATGTGGGGAAAGAAATACAAAATGGATGGAAATCTCTGGCAAAAAAATATGATATCAATCTGAAAGTTTCAGGGGTTGAGCCACTTAGTCATTTCGCTTTTGAATATGAAAATACACTAGTACTAAAAACTCTTTTTACCCAACTAATGCTCGAAAAAGGATTTTTGGCTTCAACATCAGTTTATACTTCTTATTCACACAAGGAGACCCATATAAGGGCATACATAGAAGCAGTAGATGACACCTTTTCTTTTATTGCTAGGTCGATCAAAAATGGTAATGCAAAAAAGTATTTGAAAGGCCCTATTTGCCATGTCGGCTTTAAACGTCTTACATAGAAATTTAGATGTTTTTAAAAGCCATTGCAAACATGCATCAATTAAGAGGTGCTTTTAATGGAAAACTATTCCATTCACTTACTAAATAGAATAATTGAACAATATCAAGACCCGATTATTTCTAAAGAACAGGATAATATAATGGAGACAATGGTCAAAGATGTAGAGAGATATATTGAATTTGGACAAATTAAACCAAATACAAGAATATTATTTATACCACGATACTATCAAATTAGTTTGACGCGAATGCAAGATATTTTTTTGCTTTAGCTTTACGTTTACGAGGTGCTGAAATAGTTCCAGTTTTGTGTGATAGTTTCCATTGCAAGGAATGCATAGTGTACGGCGGAAATTACAGAGACAATCGTGAAGTTCTTTGTAAAAAAGACAATTATATGACAAAAAAGATTTGGATAGATCTTTTAAAAATGAACTCTCTTTTTCTTTCTGGTTTCAGAAAAGATGAAGATGATAAATTAGCTGAAGAAATATCTGCTGAGATAAACTTTCAAAATTATAACAAAATGTCTTACAAGGGATACCATTTAGGTATAGAAGCAGCAAAAGCAGTCGCTAATCTTAATGATGCTCCAATGTTGGAAAATAAAAGCGAAGTTATTCAGCAATTAAAAACACATGTTAAAAACATTGTGAAATTAATAAACGCATATGAAAGAATATTTGATGTTGTTAAACCAGATGTTGTGTTTTCAAATATACCATTTTACTACAGATGGGGCGCTGCTTTTCATGTGGCAAGAGAGAGAAAAATTCCATTTTATGGAATAGGCATAGGGGAACGAGAGAACTCCTGTTATTTTGTTTATAATTCAGATAAGCTTTACGATTTTAGTGAAGGTTGGGATTCTTTTAAAAGAAAAAATTTAGATAGCGATACAGAAAAGTTTATTAATAAAACAATATTTGAAAGAAGTCAAGGAAAACATTATAGTCTGCCGCATTTTAAACAATCAAACCAAGTTACCGAAGAATATAGAAAATTGCTATCTTGGATTAATAAAGACAAATCTTTAGTATTTTTTCCTGTAAATGTACCTTCTGATGCTACAATATTAGAAAATTCTTATGTATTTGACAATCTCTACGAAATGGTCGTTAAAATTATACAATACTTTAATAATCATCCTGATTATCAACTTATAATAAAGGCTCACCCAGCAGAGGAACAATTCTATTCTATTAGCAGTCCAATGCAAAAATATTGCCTTAGAAATGTTCTTTCTAATTTAAGTGAAAAACTTTCTAATAATATTTTTTTTATAGATTATAATAGTTCTGTTACATCATTTGATATTTACCCATTGATTAAGCTCGGAATTATGTACACATCTAGCGCAGCAATAGAAATGACTTGGACGGGAAAGCCTTCGATAACAGTGTCTGAGTCTCATTATACCGGGAAAGGATTCACTTATGAGCCAAAAACTGGAGAAGAGTTCTATCGTCTTATCGAAAAAATTCTTTCTGGAGGAGAACCTGAATCGGTAATAAGGGAAAGAATTGAGCTTAGTAAGAAATATTTTTTATATTATTTTTTCCATGGATTAATTAAGTTTAATCTATTTCAAGGGAATGATTATAATTCAATTCCTACTAAATTATTATTTGATGATTTCAATAAAATATTACCAGGCAATAATGTTCACCTTGATTACATCTGCAGTTCCATTATAGATAAATTGCCCATTTACGGTGAAAACCGTTGGCCACCTTATAGTGGAGAGAAAATCGCTCAACAACTTTATCCAGTTAGTTTTTCAGAGTCCGACCAGTGAAAAAGAAAGCAAACGAGAAATATGAATAGGTAATGACTACAGAGGTGAATCTGATCTCATGCATTCTGATAATAGGTTGTCGAAAAGTTCCCATTTTATAGATAAGAACAAGATCCCGCTTCTTGGTTTCGACCTATTTGGCGAAGTTTTTACATACAAAGGCCGCGTGTTGCGAGGGATCTTTCCTGGGCATGGCGCAGCTGTCCAAAAGTTGCTTGAGAAGTACCAAACACATAAGCTCTGGGAGTCAGGAATTGTCAAAACTGACCTGGCAGTTGAACCCGAGCTTTTTAATCTGGGATATGACATGGTATTGGAGCATGAGAAAATTCCTTTCATCACTTATGCCCATGAGTGGACGCCCGGTATGCTTAAAGACGCAGCATTGTTCCAGGTTAACCTGAACTTGCAATTACTTGATTTTAGTTTGTTGCTGAAAGACTGTGGCGTAAGCAGCAATGTGTTGTTCAAGTTCACACAACCGGTTTTTGTGGATTTCCTGTCGCTCGTCTTCATTCAAGATTTAACAAAAGAAGAGTGGTTAAAACCTACCTCAATGCGATCTCCTTTTCAGTTGTCATCCAGTGAACCCTCCCGCTACTTTAATGAGATTTTCTACCGGATGTTTTATCCATGTATACTGTATCCGCTCTATATGATGCAACAGGGTCGTCATGACCGGGTTAGAAGACGCCTGCTTGAGACAGCGCTTAATACCACAACAGACACTATTACCGAGCAGGAAACATTTGCAGGTTCGCATGTCGCATTGACTTCATATTACCGTCAGGCATTGATGGCCCGCGAACAGGCTCTCGCCAAAGACGACTGGCGTGAATTTATGGATATACTCCGTCAAGAAATAGAGGGATTGAGTGTTTCAGTAGACCGCAGTCGTTATTCGGATTACTATGTCTTAAAAGGTGAAGACTTTGAATTTACACCATCTGAAGCATGGAGACCAAAACAACGTGCTGTCTACCAGGCATTGCAGGCGCTGCGTCCGGATACTGTTTTCGATGTCGGAGCCAATACCGGATGGTACTCTATCCTGGTGGCAAAAATGGGATGCAAGGTCGTAGCGATAGATAATGACCACGCATGCATGGACATATTGTATCAACGGGCAAGGCGTGAAAACCTGCCCATCTTGCCATTGGTGATGGACGTCATGGAAATTACACCCGATGTCCCGGCCTGGGCTGGATTTGCTGATGACCCGCATATTTTAAACAGCAGAATCAAGGGAGAAGTGCCCCTATTGCTTGCTGCACACAAACGTTTAAAGTGTGACCTTGTTCTTGCCCTTGCCATGATCCATCACTTAACTCTGGGTATGGGAATGGATTTTGAAGCGGCTATCGGATTACTTGCATCCTTTTCAGAGAAATACCTTGTGCTGGAGTTTGTCGTTAAAGAAGACCCATTGATTGTTGGGGAACCTGATTTCTTTAAGGCTTATTTCCATAATCCTCACGGCTTTAATTGGTATACGCAACAGGAATGCCATCGAGTTCTCTCCAGGCATTACAGTAATGTAGAAGTTGTAGACTTGACAGGCAGTAGAGTATTGTTTATCTGCTCTCAAAAAAAGGATGATACATGATCAAAGTTTTATTTACCACCCCTGAGTTGGAACATCCACCGGCTAAAGGCCCGACTTTAAGGATTGAAAATTCTGTAAAAGCCTTAAGCCGTATCAGTGAGTTGCATCTTATCTCTCGGGTGAATAGGAATAATATGGGTGGTGATGAAGCTGAGGCTTTTTATCACAGCATGTGTGCAGGTTTTGGTTATTCTCCGTCTGTTTTTGGTCTGCCACCTGATGTCGGCATATGGCAGGACGCCTCAGCCATTATAAATTATGCGGAAACCAACGGGATTAATATTATTTGGTTTGGATTTGGCAATATATCTTATCATCTCATGAAGGCTGTAAAATCACTCAGGCCTCATTTCAAAATAATCTGTGATACCGATTCGGTATGGTCGCGCTTTGTACTGCGTGAATTGCCTTATGAAACATCGCCTGAACGTCGTCGCCAAATAGAACAGGAGGGTCATCAAAAAGAATTGGAGGAAGCCGATTGGGTTAAGTTTTGTGATGTAACCACGGCTGTTTCACAAGTTGATGCTGACTACTACAGGTCATTGGTTGATGATCCCGGTCGAATTCATGTCTTCTCGAACGTTATCGACCTCAGCTCCTATGCAAGTCCTCCTCCCCCACCTGCAGATTTCAAAAAGCCCTGTATTTATCTTGCAGGAACTTTTTACGCGGCTTCAAGCCCGATGGTTCGCGCTGCCCGCTGGGTAATCGACGAAATATTGCCGCTCATTAAACAGGAAATACCAGAGGTACATTTCTATTTAATAGGTAATGGTGCGGATGTCATGCTCGCTGATATCAAAAGACCGGATATAACAATCACCGGAAAAATCAAATCTGTACTACCATATCTTTGTCATGCCGATGTCGCCCTTGTACCGCTCATGTTTGAATCCGGAACTCGTTTTAAAATCCTGGAGGCTGGCGCCTGTGGCATCCCTATTGTATCCACTACATTGGGAGCAGAAGGTTTACCAGTCGTCGACTGCAAGGACATTTTGATTGCAGATGATGCAAAAAGCTTCGCTGAAGCCGCAATCCGGTTGATTCATGATAAATCCTTTGCAAAAGAACTCGCTATGAATTGTAAAAGGATGGTAGAGGAAGGCTTTAGCGTGGAAAGTCTGGCACAAGAAGCAGTAAAAATTATAAAATATTTAGGCAAATAACTTATCAAGATTTTATTTCTTATCTTTGAGCGTAATGGAAATAAAGATTAATTTAGACGATTTCTCGTATAACTGCGAAACCCGGACAAAAAATCTCCGCCAATTTCAGCAGAAATATGGTTACAGCATTATTCCCGTTTCATATTGGGAACCCATTCCATCTTTGGAAAACATAGATATTGACGATACAACCACTAACGAAATATTAATTCCCATCAATTTTCATTATGATTTCAGTTTTATCACTGAACAATTATCCTCACTACCAAACATAAGATTTCCTGAATACATTGACAAGAACCCTATGTTTCCTCCCGGAGATATAATGGCGTATATTGCAATGATAAATTATTACCGCCCAAACAAGATCATTGAAATTGGAGGAGGATATTCAACATGCTTAGCTTATTTTGTAGCGGCCCATCTTAATTTGCAGACAGAAATCGTTTGTATTGAACCAGAGCCAAATAAATATCTTGTTGAATTAGCCAAGGCAAACAATGTTTCTCTATGTTGTATAAAAGTGCAGGACATTATAGCAAAAGAATTAGAACAATTTGAATCATTAAGAGGAAATGATATCTTATTCATACCTAAATTGAGCGATTCTTTTTTTGTCATTCCGACTTGTTCGGAATCTTTCCTTGTTTTAAGAAGGATTCCCGACAAGCGGGAATGACACTTGTTA
>JAGUXE010000175.1 GCA_020061995.1 Ignavibacteriales bacterium
GCCTGGGTCGGCTGGCTTCCAGCTAATTTTATTGCGGGTTCAGCTTTGCTTGTGTTTTGCAGCCGGGTGCGGGCGGCTGCAAAACACAGCGTCCTCACATCAAGAATTTATTACAAGTAAAACAATTTGTTTTTAACAAGGGTTCGTCCGCTGTCTCGCCTGATACAAGTTAAATACCGCTTTGGATGGCGAGACGCAAAGCTTCTCACGAATAGTGCTTGAGAGCCAGCAAAAAGGCAAATTTTGAGTGCGGGCAAAATTTTGCCTTTTTGTCCGAAACGACCTCATCCCATTTTAATGCTTCAAAACCTAAGGTGATATCTTCCTAGGAAAATTAATATCGACTTTTATGCAGTATCCTTTATTTTCGGGAAGCTTTCCGCCATCTCTACTTCTTGAGCAGCGATTATGCTCGGTCTAATACTATCGAAAAGAATCCTCACCATAGTGGGACATCCCATAAATGTTTTTACTTCTCCTTTTGAAATTATCGGAATTCGCTCTCCAATGACTAAACATCTTTTGTCTTCGGCTTTAGATTTCTCTTGCCGTCCTCTTTTCTTACTGCTCCAAGAAAATTCTCCTCCAGCATTTTTGATTAAATCAGCAAACTTAATCCAGTTCAAAAAGAATAGAATTCTTAAATCCCCAAAAATTAAATCTACTATATACTCATCTGCAATGTTACGGAGAAAAAGTGGCACCGATACCGGATAGTGAAATCCGCTCATGATAGAATCTACCGGATAAAGATAATTTTTATCAACATTCTCTACCAGCCAATCTTTAATTTTGCTATCTTGTTTAAAAACTGCGTGAGAGAAATTTTTAATAATTTCATCGTTAGACAAACTTTTGTTAGAAATTACATAAATCCATAAACAACCATCAATTAAGCCAATTGCTTCTCCCTCTTTTCTAGCGTTCTTAATTATTTCTGATAACTCTTGATCATAGATGGCATCTTGCGTTTTTGGCTCAACAAGAAATATACTTTCTCCAGTAACATGATCGATGCCTTTATCGTCGCGAATAACTTTAGCAGCATTTAACCTTCTTTTTTCTTGTTTAATGAAACGCGAAAGTTGCTCCTTGCCTTTTTCTCCATATTTTTGAATGAAGAAATACAATGCTCTGTCACAATCCAAAGAATCAATAAGAGTTGAATTTACCTTTCCTTCTTTTAATTCAATGGATTCTATCTTGCCTGTTTTTAAATTCGTATGCAATATATCTCCGATATCTATACAGGTAGTTGCATCATTCAAAATAGCTAAACTATACGGATCCCCATTAATTTCCGTAAGAGTTTTAAATATGCTAATTGGGTTTTGATAAATTAAAAATCCCCGTTCTTTATAAAAACATAATCGTTTTAAAATATGTCTTTGGAAATGTAATATAAGCCAAGCTAAAGAATCATTAAATCGCCTCCAGATTAATCTATTAAAATAGAGATCTTCAGTAGTATCTTTGCTAAATTTATTATCTTTTGCTTTTTTAATACGAGAATCAAAATCTATTATCGCTCCAATTGCAATTTCATGGAGTTTCTTATATGATTCATGAGTCTTCTTTATAAAGTCATCGCGATTTTTAGCGATAGATGCAAACGTAGAGAATCTCGCATCATCTCCTGCAGGTTTTCTAAGCATTTGCAGTGCTGCATATAACCAATCTTTTTTCTGAGCCACCATGTTTTTAATCCAATATTTTCAGAACTTATAATTTTTGTCTATTAATTCTTTTTTGAGGTGTTTATTTCTGATCCACTGAAGAAATATTGATGGGAGCCCCGCTGGGGCTCCAGCAAATCTACTAACCGATGTCAAATAACATTTCTTCACGGTTCTAGCGAGGATAACAATCATTTGACATATCTCAATGTCAGTAGGATTACGATTATTCTTTGGTAAATTACCTTCATTTAATCCTAATGCAAATACATAACCAGCAGAAAGTCCTTTACATCCAACATAAGTAGTCAGAATTACCGATATGCTTTGTTTGTCTTTCGCTTCTTTTGTCTTTTTACCTCGCTCAAGCAAATACTCCTCTAATTTATTGCTGTCCTGCCTGAAAGTAGACTCAAGCAGTTTCTTTTGTTCCCTAGTGATTTCTACCCCGTTTTTAACATTCTCCAATAGCTTAACTATTGCTTCATGCTTATTTATAATATCTTTTGGAATATTATCGTATATAGCTCTTTTATTCTCAAGCGATTCTTTAAGTATATCTTTTAGATTTTTTACTCGCTCATGCTCTAAAATAATCCGCCAACCCAAATTGGAGACCTTATCATTATTGATCAAAATTCTATAGCCATCGAGAATATTCGTTCGCTTAGCCATATCATCTTGCTTATTATACACTACTTGCCATTCTTGATGATGCTTTGTAAGATAAGAATTTATTTGCTTAAGATAATGGTGAGGTCCAGTTATCAATACGGTAAAATCTGCTTCGATATTAGCTTCTTCAATTTCTTTTTGATTAAGATTCTCGATCTCCTTTTCAATGAATCGTGATAAATAAGGCACTCGTTCACTTTGAACGCTGCAATGAGCCTGGATAATAGCGGGATATTTTTTGTTGTCATTTAGTTTCTTGGGAAGATAGCAAAGGTATACTTTGTTAACGCGATCTCTGAGCTTATTAGAGGCCATGGCCATAGTTAATATGTCTTGTATTGCATCAACTATTACCTTCGTACATCTACTACAAAAAGGCAATTCAAAATTCTTATATTCTTTACTACGATATTTCTCCCTTATGTATTGGGGAGAAGCATTCTTAAGCTGTCCATACAGCGCTTGGTCGTCATCCCCAACAATAAGAATAGCATTTTTTTGACTAATTAGATCGATAAAGATTACTTCTAACAAATTAAAATCCTGATACTCATCTACCAAAACCTGATCAAAGGTAGGTATGTCAGCGGGATTTTGTTCAAAGTGCTCAATTACTCTGAAAACTGAGTCGTCAAAAGAAATTGCATTATAATAGTTAGAGCGTTCAATAAAAAATCCTAACTCTGGACTTTTTCGTTTAAGCTGTGTGAAGCTCTGGCGGAAATGCAGTTCTTTCCCCAAAAGAAGAAGAGTATCTGATTTGACTATAAGATTTAATTGAGGATAAAGAATAAATTTATCATCTATACCTTTACGGCTGACCTTATGCAGAATGCTCTTACAAAAACTATGAAATGTACAACATTTTGCCTTATTCCCTAATTCTTGATTAAGCTTGTCAGCCAGATTATTTATGAATGTCAATACTAAATAACTTCCCGGCTTATGATCAATTATCTTGCCAAATAAAAAGGTTTTTCCAGTCCCCGGGCCAGATACAATAATTTTTTTAGGCTCTAGAGAATCGACTATTACCTTAGTAAAACGGTTTCTTTCTGCCTCCTGTTTTGTCAATTCTTCGGTATTCATTTTAGAAAAATTTAGTTAGATTTCTTCCTTACTTACGTCTATTATAGTAGAGAATAAAACTGTTGACAAGGAAGATAAATAAAGATATATTAAAATCGGGTATCGAAGGTGGTGAGTTTGAAGGGGGAACCTCCACGTAAAAAAAGTAAAACCTTTGGAGATTATTCTCTGAAGGTTTTTTATTTTGACTAAATTCAAAAACTATGCTAAACTATGTTAAAGTATGAATAAGAATAATAGATATACCTCACAACAAGTAGCGGAAATTTTAGGGATTTATAAGCGGACTCTTTTTAATTGGGAGGGAGCCGGTAAAATACCCAAAGCAAAAAGAGATCCGATGAACAACTATAGATATTACATAAAAAAAGATATTTCTTTACTCAAAAGAATAACAAAACGATAATGTTAACAGAAAACAAAATAAAAACATATATTTATCCGGAAGACTTCATTAATAAAATTATCTGCGGCGATTGCCTAGAATTAATTAAGTTAATACCTGATAATAAAATAGACTGCATAATTACCGACCCGCCTTATGGACTAAATAAAAATGGTATAAAAAATGATAAAGATTTAAGTCTCTTTTATAATATTATGCCGGAGTGTTATCGCGTTTTAAAAAATGATAGCTTCTTTGCTACCTTTTTCAGCACAAAATATCTTCCGGATTTATTTAAAAATAACCCTTTTGCTTATTTTTGGCAATTTGTCTTATACTGTCCAGAGGGCAGCGTCCGGTCCCCTATCGGATTTACGAAATATATGTCTTGTTTTGTCTTTAAAAAAGGTAATCCCAAACTTATAAAGTGGAAAACAGACATATTTAAAGATACACCGGGGAAAATGGTTGAGCCAGATGAAGGCTTTATTGATCATCCTACCCCGAAACCAAAGCATTTTATAAAAGAAATTATGGAAATGATTACTTTAGAAGATGATTTAATTCTCGACCCTTTCATTGGAAGCGGAAGCACAGCCGTAGCCTGTAAACAGCTTAAAAGAAGATTCATAGGCTTTGAGGTTAAGAAAGATTATTGTCTTCTTGCTAATGAAAGAGTAGCGAAATTCTAAGATTATGAAAATAGCTAGTATCAAAAGACACAATAGTAATAAAGAAAAAATCTTAGGTCAATTCTTTACAAAAGAATCTATTATCGAAAAACTATTAGATATCTTATTTGAATATAAACATTACAAAAATAATATAGAAATCCTAGAGCCTTCTTTTGGAACTGGTAATTTTATTAAAGTTTTAAATAGAAGAGGATTTTATAATATTGATGGATGCGAAATTGACGAAACCCTAGCTGACAAAGCAGAAGACTTCTTTGACTATCCGATAGAAAAAAAATTTGACTTAATTATAGGTAATCCACCTTTCACTAAATACAATATTAAAGAAAGTTACTATTATCCTAAGAAATATCTAAGTAGCACTATCTCGCCTCATAACTATTTACCTAGTAAAATATTAAAGAGAGAAAAGGAAAAAATAGAAAATGTATTTATTTTAAAATCACTAAAACACCTAAATGACAAAGATTCTACCATTGCATTCATTCTTCCTATTTCATTTTTTATCAGAAATAAGAATAAAGCCATAAAAAGAGAAATCTTAAATA
>JAGUXE010000390.1 GCA_020061995.1 Ignavibacteriales bacterium
ATTCATAAAAACCCAGTTCTCATCTTCTTCGTGTTTTATCTCGTAATAAATATCTCCGTTGCTCTCATATACTTGATGGAGATAACCGTCCGGTGTACGTATAAATTTTCTCTGATTATTATTCCAGAACGCTTTTGTATCTTCGCTTAACTGTGTCCCTTTATAATTTGCTGATACTACTGCATTTTCACTTTGGAATACAACCGGTGTTTCAAGTTGGTTTGCATATTGAAAATTTGCACTGCCGCTTGGTGTTGAACCCCATCCATTAAAATAAAATGTATGTGTTTTATTGGTTTGTGTTAAATCAGCACTAAACTCATTCTCTGCTTTCACGGAGTAGTAGGGTTTGTTTGGATTATTTGGATCTGGCGTTTGATTCAAGAAGATGCCTTTGTAAATATCACCAGCATAATTAGTTGTGTAATCGGGATAAAAGGGTGAGGGACGTTCTTTAAACTCAAGTTTATCTAGTCCGCTGACTTTCATTCCTCTATTACGTTTTGTATTACCATAATTCTGGTCAGCATAATCTATTAACCATGGGTCTTTAAAATGGAACTTGTCCGTTGGAGGATTAAAGGATGGTATGTCAAAATATTGATTCCTAAGTGTAACCCCGGAATAAGTGGGTTTGAATTGAGAAGTTAAAGATGTTAAATCGGGTTCAATCAAGAAGCTTTTATGATTAACCACATTATTGTCACTATTCCATGTGTAATATTTTTCCTGATTTCCTGTTTGAGAATTCGACCACAAGTTTGTATCTGCGTGCATTGTTTCATTTGTGTTGAGGTTAAAAATGAATTGCTTCGGCACCGTGTAATTTACGAATGCGGATGTTTCCCAGTGGCCCACCTGGCTGAGTGTAGTGCCTTGCTGTACATGGCTTCCATTTTCAAAAACCTGATCTGCGGTAATAACAGGCGGATAATCAATTTTTGTCATCCAACCCTGTGCATTTACATCAGGGACCTGAGCATGCCAAATAGGATAGGTAACTCCATCATGAGCGGCGATACCAATATAGTCTCCTGAATAATTGTTTGAATATCCCGGCAAAGGAGCAACAGTAAAATCAATATCGTTTACTGCATTGTTTGTAAACGAAGTCCCACCGTCAGAAGAATACGCAACTGTTACCTGAACTTCATTTTGACCGATATAATTCCGTCCATCGAAGAATACTATGCTGATTCCCTCGGTTACTGGATCAATAGTAATCCAAGGAAAAAACTGATTAGCTCCGTTACCAATCTGGTCATTGTTTACACGTGTCGGTGTGCCCCACGAATTTCCTCCGTTTGTTGATTTAATCATATAAATATCTGCGTCGCCAGTATTTGTTCCCGGTATTCCATAATTAGTCCATACTACATAAACGTACCCAGAAGCCTGGCTAACTGCCATTGATGGAAAACTATTGGCTCGTATTCCATATGAAGAAAAACTTGATGTACGGATTCCTTTAATATTGCTGATCGCTGAATTTGGTGTCGTCCAATTAACACCACCGTCTGTAGACTTGTTAAATCCGATTGAAGTTTCAGTATATGGATACGCTAACTGAGGATTTGCCCAAACTGCATAAACGGTTCCATTTGAAGCGGTTTGGAGATTTACACCTTGTCCCCATTGATTCGAGGAAATATTTTGAATACTTGTCCAAGTTATCCCATAATCTGTAGAACGTGCAAATTCGATAGGAAAATTTGTCTGTCCGAAGTCTGTCCATGCAGAATATATATTACCTTTATATGTACTCGATAGACTATTATCTATGGTGAGATGATTTTTATCTAATATATCACCATTAGGATTAGAAATTGTATAATAATTCCAACTCGTACCATTATTGGTTGATCGCATTATTCCTTGCCCCGAATTAATTGCAATTCCTCCCACATAAAAGTATCCACTTCTATCAATCGCCACTGCTGGGTCACCTTTATTATTCCCCGTCGGCGGTTGATCATACCCTTGCCAATTTGTACCTCCATCAGTAGACCAATAAACGCCTGTTCCATAAATTGTCGTGACCGGGTAATCCGATGCGTTTGCCGATGCTAGAATAATGTTTTTATTTAGAGGGTTTACAGCAATGGATACTTCAGACTGCATAGAATTTGTTGTCGGATGAATTCTAACGTCTGTCACTGTCAAGGCTTGTTCTGAACCACTCGAGTAACGGTTAATCATGTTTGGTCCATTGAATGCTGGTGCATTGGCTTGGTGATATGAGATTGACCAGATTTTGTCGTTGAATTGGCCATAAAGAAATAAAGGGGCAATCAATAAAAAAACTAATATGTTCTTTTTCATATAAACTCCATGAGTTTTGGGTTAATAAAATGTATTGTATTTGTTGAACATATGAACAGAGATACCATGATGGATGAAGTAAGCCATCTATTGATTTAAACTTTTTTCTGTTATCGTTGTATCCTACACTAGATGCGTTTACCGTCCGTCATGTTATTTTATTACTTAATGATTACTGAAAATATCCTCCTTTCTTGTTAACACTTCATTTCTATCTTCTTCCAACGGCTAAATGTGAGCGTCTGGCATCCCATCCGACAGCAATTACCACATTACCCTTGTTTGCTACAGATTCGTAATTGCCACTCAGTAATTTCAATTCATCAAATATTTTCCAAGACATACCATCGTAATGAGCTACAATTCCAAAATCTCCGCCGATTATTAAATCATTTGCTGCATCACCTCTTATGCGGTTTGAATAAATCACAGGAAATTCTGAAAAATGTTTCCAAACAGAGTTTGTATACCGAAAAACCCCGCTTCCACAACTGTATAAATATCCTTTTCTGTCGAACCAAATAGATTGCCGCGTACGATTGGAATAAGGCCACGGCAAACGATTAACAGTATTATTTTGAATTCTCAATACTCCCTTTTCTCCTTCTCCTAATTTGTTTCCGGCGGCCACCAACACCATATCATCTCCAATCCAACGATTACTGCCGCCCCACACATCGTTAAGCGTTACGGTCGTCCCGCTTTCTATCTTCTTCCAACTGCTCCCGTTCCAATGGGCGATCCCTCCTCCATAGCCTACTATGTAAAAATCATTTACAGAAACACCCCAAATTTTATTTACTGAGACTGACACACACTCTTTTTTAACTTGAATACCATTTTTGAGAATCGTTATCTGTGAACCTGAACTTATTACTATGTTTTCATTATCGAATGCAAAAACAGAGCGTGCAGGATATGAACCGGAACCTGTTCCTTGGGGACAAAATGTATAAAACATAATTCTCTTCAACTCCCATTTTGCACCATCCCAATGAACTGCATTATATGCTTGCGGGTCGGGGTTGCCATTCGCATCATTCATATAAATTTCACCAACAGCCCAAATGTTGTTTTCATCTATTATTGCTACATCATATAACACACTGCTGCTGTGCTGTCCAAACTCAAATGTCTGCCACGTAAAATTGTGGCTTGTGGTATCAAGGGTTGTTATTTCTGTCTGGTTGCTTTTATGTTCGTTGTTCTTTAATTGGTATTTGTAGGTTTGTTTTGGGAGGAGGTTTTCTATTACTATTGTTGTATCTGCTTTGTTTATTGTTACACTCCCTTTTTCTTCTCCATTTTCTGTTAGTGTAAATATCTGTGGTAGTAGAGTATTAGGGGTTTTAACATCAATCCAAACCTCAGTACAAGAAGCGTCGGCTGCAATTATTTCAAGGTCATACTTCTCCGGTGGCGGCGGCTCAGTCGGCTTATTACAACTCACCGCAGTAAAGAGTAACGGGAGTAATATTATAACTAATAGTTTTGTTAATGAGTTTAAGGACATAATTGCCTCTTAGTTGTAAAATGGTTGTAACCGTTATTTATGGGGATAATGGTTATTATATTTTTGTTGCAGCAGAAGAAAAGAGATAATGAAAGAAATGGAGAAGCAGAATTACTTAATAAATCCTCACCGGATAATTTGCGGGGCAGGTACCTGTAGTATTTGGTAACGAACCTATCTATCATAAGCTCCCCTTTGTATTAAGTAACTGTTAGGATAACAAGCACTATTATTTACACATCTCAAATATAAAAATTTATTTATCCACAACAAATATGAAAATATGAAAATATGAAAATATGAAAATATATAAATAGTTACTGTTTGAGCAAATTTATAGCATTTTAAGAACAATAATACCGAAATAATGGTCGGGGAAATGGAAACTTTTACCCAACTCAAAAGGTTGTTACTATTGGATGAGATGAATATTTACATGTACAATCAACAAGAATAAATGCGTTATATAAAATCTTCTCCGTGGTAAAGCGAAAATTAACAAAAATTTGTTGTTTTATATCCAATCATTAACCTTCGAGGTTTTGAAAACCTCGAAGATTTTTTCGGTCTTATCATCAACTTAAACAGTAGTTTTTTATTGATTTAGACTCATTTAAGGGGGATTCATACAAATTATACACCGCTTTAGTGCAATGTCGGGAGGTGAGGCTCCTGACTTGTCCGGGTCAAAAAAACAAAAAAATAAGTTATTGTTTTTCAATAAGTTACGGAAGTAAAAACAGTAATTTGTCGCACTAAAGGGCTTA
>JAGUXE010000098.1 GCA_020061995.1 Ignavibacteriales bacterium
AACACTTTTGGCATCATTTATCATTTCTAATAATTGTAAATCGAGTCTTTTTAACCCCGGAGATTTTTCCAAGATTACATCTCTGTCTAATGCGTGAGTATATATCAAAGGCTGCGATGAGGGTCGTGGAAAAATAGGAACAAGTAAAGGAATTTTTAACTCAGTAGAAATATTATTTCCTACAGAACTTACCGAAGCTAAATCAATTGCATATTTTTTATGAAACTCTAAACTGTCTGATATTTTTCCTGTATTGTTCGGTTCCACAAGCAGAAATATTTTTTTATTTAAAGGAGTTCCTTTTGGAACAAATAAAATGTAGTCATTATGAAATCCTTTTTCGGGGTTCATATTGACGATTATTAAACTGTCGTTATTAAAAAATTCTGATTTTGAATTTTGAGCAAAAGAAATGAAATAAGAGAGCGTGAAAATTACGATAAAGATAGAACTTATTTTAAAGTTTGTTTTCTTCATATGTTGATGAAATTAAAATTTGTTTAAAGTTGATTTATCAAAATTATCACTAACGTTAGTCTTTGCACAAAGTTGCGAATTTTCTACTTTAAATACAATATTTGCTTCATAATAACTTTCAATAATAATAGCTAATAGGCGATTAAATGAAACGGGTTGAACTGTTGGAGAGAGATGACAAATTGCTTTAAATAGTTATCTGTCATGTGAGTATTTATTGATGTAACCATCAACATCGAATTTTTTCTTACAGCCGTTATAATTCATATAACGAATTTTACCAAATCAATACACCCGCGAACCGATTGTGCCTTAAATTATTCGGTTTAGGCAACAATTTAATGAAGTCTATTTTGTATTTATTCTTAACTCATTTAGTTTGTTTTTCAGCTTATGCATAACGTTTTGCGGCTTGGCGAAGAAGCGGATTCCGAAGGACTAAACTTGCTTATTGCCAACACTGAACTTGGAAAGAAGCGCATAGCTTGATTTAACCATCAATTTTGGGTGGGTGATGTTAGCACTCGTTATTTTAGGAATGTATAGATTCTTAATTTATTTTGATCAAAAAAATGATGGTAATTTTCATCATAATGAATGTCCCTAAGTTTTGTTTTTCGTTTTCTTTCAAATTCCCGAACACTTACAAACCGCTTGTTAATTGTATAATTCATATTAAAAATCCGATTTACTGTATCAATAACAAAATCAACGAAACACTCACCCGCTTTTAATTGCGGTTTAGTATCCCGTTCACCTTTTTTTAATTCGATAATAAGAGAATACAGTGTATTATTACTCTCTGCAAATATTATGTAATCACAAACTTTACATACATTTTTATTGCGACTATTAAAAAATGGATAAATGCCTCCTCTATAATTTGCTCCTAATTTTTTGTCTAATTGAAAAATTAACGAAAGGCATCTTTCTCGAATCAAATCAATTTTCATAGATGCGTCATCTTCACGAAGTTCAGTTGAAGTAATTTTAAAGTCTGGATTTAATACATAATCAATGTGTTGAATTTTACTCATTTGTTTTTGATTTTGTATATTTTACGGCGTAAAACAATTCTTCTGATTTTTCATTTAACTCTTCAATAGTATTATCAATAGTTTCTACATCAAAGCCTTCATCAGTTACTTGAATAGGCTTTATTGTTACATTTCGAGAAGAATAATTTTTGTAATTGAATAAATATGCCGAGACTAAACTTTTGTCAAGCAAAAATTCTTTAGTGTAGCCAAGTCTTTCAGCAACTTCTTTAACGCCATCATTTTTAGAGGAAGCCATAATAAGGTTATTTAATTCTCTTATGATGTAGTCACTATGAGTGCTAATGAGTAATCTAAAACCTCTGTTTATTAATTTAGCAAAAATTCTGGTAAGATAAACTTGGTTATTAGGATGAAGATTTAATTCGGGTTCATCAATTATTATCAATTCGTTTTTTGTTGCTATGTGTTTTAAATAAAAGACCAAACTAGAAAGTGTTTTGACTATTGAGGCTGTCAAATGAATGGGAATTCTTTTGCTCTTTGCTTTATTAGAGGAAAACTGTACGTCACCCTCTTTTGTAATTATGACCTTACCTTGTAGCAAATCATTTTCAATTTCTTCCGCCAAGTTGAAAAAATCAGATTTATTCTTTGAATAATTTGATAAATCCTCGGCAACTTCAAGCCCATCCCTTATAGGTAACGGGTATCTTTTTGAACTTTTCATCAACCAATGAAAAGGGTCTCTACTGCTTGTTTTGGAACCAAGTGCTTGTGCTCTATCTAAAAACTCTTGTTTTTGGATGGAGAGTTCTTTACTAAAGGTATAAATTGAGTTACGTTCAACGGGCAGAATATCACAGTTATTGAAAGGATAAAAAGCAATTAATGAGAATAATTTAGCTTCAAGAAAATATTTTAAAACTTCTATATTGTCTTTTGAGATAGTCTTGCTTTTTAAACTTAACTCGATGTTCTTAGTATTCTTTTTCTTGTTTATTAATATTGAAATGTTGTTGATTTTAAGTTCATTTTCGAAGTCCATTTTAGAAATACTTTCTTCGAATTCAGTTTTCGTTTCAATAATTTTTATTTCAAAATTTTTAAATAAATTTTTTACAACTTCTTCTGATATTCCATAAATACTGTCCAATGATTCTTTTAATCCTTTTAATTCATCATTACGATATCTCCAAATGCTATCAGTATTGATATTGTAAGTTGCTTTTTGATTATTGATTAACTCAGGTATCAATTCATTTTTTGAAGAGGTTCTGAAATATTTCAAGCCCGATTTTGTCAGTGCGTAAATGATAAATGCGACATAAGTTTTTCCCGAATTATTTGGGCCACAAAATATAGTCAACCTTTTGCTAAGATCAATCTCGGCTCGTCTTATTGGCCCTAAATTTTGAATTTCTATTTTCATACTAAAAAATTAATTCATTTATTTTATTTAACTTCATGGTCGTTTAATAATTTGTGCTAACATTATGCAAAACTTAAACTTGCGTCTGTCCTATTTTAAATACAAAAATTAATACTTAATAACTTAACAAATTAATTAAAAATTAAAAACATCAACGATAAGAATTGAGCGGTTACTAGGACTCCCAAAAATTACCTTTCTCAAGTTTTGAAAGCAAGATTTTAATTGTTTACAAACTTTCTGATGTAACCCTCAACATAAAATTTTTTCTTGCAGCCATTATAATTCATATAACGGATTTTACCGTAAACACTTCTCTCAAACCAGGCGCGGTCATGTATCCCACCAATAGACCAGGCACATCCGGTATATCCGTTCGGATCTCTTCCGTCAAGTTGGTATTTATCATTTAGATAAACTGCAATTCGCATCGCTTCTTGCGGAGATTCACTCCACTCAAGGATTTTCTTTGCCCAATACATTCTCATATAACCGTGCATTTTTCCTGTTGTTATTAATTCAAGTTGAGCGGCATTCCAAAGGTCTTCATGAGTTTTCGCATTTTCGAAATCATCAAGGTTGTAAATATAATCCCGTTTATCATTAGCGTGTTTATTAAGTGATTCTTTCGCCCAATCTTTAAAACCTTTATGCGAATCATAATTCTGATTGAAGAAACAGAAATTATCTGCCAATTCTCTCCTAACAATTAACTCTTCAAGAAAGCTTGCCGCTATAGGAGAATTACCAAATTTTTGTTTAACAGTAAGAGCAATTTTTTGTGCTGATATTTGTCCGAAGTGAAGATAAGGGGACAAATTAGACTGTCCGTCGATTGTTGGATTATTTCTGTCAATGTCATATCGATCAATTTTTTCCGATAAAAATTTTTCCAGCATTTCAACGGCGGCAGATTCTCCGGGTTCTAACCAATTGACTTTTTCAACACTTCTATCAATGTTTAATGAATTGAAAATCTTATCCCAATTAATTAATTCTGTGTTGCTTAAATCATTCTCATCAACCGGTTCGATTATCGGGAATTCATCCAGAAACTCCGGAAGTAATTTATTGATTTTGGGGCGTATCGTATATGCTGCGAATTCTTCTTTTTGTGATACATATAAACAAGGGACAATATTATGAGCATCAACTTCATAAAATGGAATTGAGATATTTTCTGCAATATCCTTCTTCCATTTTCTTTTAATCTTTAATGGATCAAAATCGGTTACTAAAGAAGAAATTTTGTGCTCGGCTAAAAATGTTGGCAAGACTTCTTCAGGTTCACCTATCAGAAGATAGAGAGGAATATTTAATTTCCTCAGATTGATTTCAACTTCTTTCAGTCCTTCTAACATGAAGTGATATTGTCTTTCGGTTGCACCAAGAAAATTGTCTACAAGATTAAAGACTACAGAAAGTCCGGTCTGATTTTTACTTGCTAATAATCGGGCGTAAATGAGTCCCCAATTGTCATTTACCCTTTGATCGCGGCTCATCCAATAGACAATGGTGCCAGGCATATTGACACCATCTTTTAATATTCTTATTCTATTCTTATTCATAATGTTTTAGGAAAATTCAGTTTAGATTTACAATCAACTTAACAAAATAGATAGTAAAAAGTTCAAAATTGTTTTGTGCCGATAAATAGAAATTAATTGCACGAAGGAAAGAAGTTTTTATATTTGTTCTAAATATTTTTTCATTCATGTTTAAGGATTATCTATGAAGCCATTAAGAATTGTAATCTTATCTCTGATGATGATAGTCGGATTTAATCATTCGACATTCTCTCAATCAAATGATTCCGTAAACACAAAACCTGTTTATGAAATGAAACAATATTACATGGTTCTTCTTAAGTCGGGAACAAATCGGAATCATGATTCCACTGAAGTTAAAAAAATACAAGCGGGACATATGGCTCACATATCAAAAATGGCAGAAGATGGTGTCCTTGATATAGCAGGTCCCTTTGCTGATAAAGGAGAGTTACGAGGCATATTTATTCTGAATGTAAAAACTCACGAAGAAGCAGAGGATTTATGCAAACAAGATCCGGCGGTAATTTCGGGAAGATTAAATTATGAAATAAAACCCTGGTGGTCTGCAAAGAATAGTTGCTTGAAGTGAAGTTTAAAATAAAAACGCCGGCTTAAAACCGGCGCTTTTAGGAACTCAAATTAACTATTTTGTTAAAAGTGTTTTTATCACTGATGTATAAGTTTCTTTGGAAACTAATCCAACA
>JAGUXE010000340.1 GCA_020061995.1 Ignavibacteriales bacterium
AATCAACCCACTTCAAAATTCTCAAGATGGAAAGCTTGTTGCATTTTTTGATTTTGAAACGAACGATGGTATTGTGATCAAAGGTTTCAAAATTGTTAACGGTACAAATGGTCTCTTTATTGCTGCGCCAAGTGAAAAAGGTAAAGATGGCAAATACTATGATTCCGTAATTCTTCCTAAAGAAATGAAAGAAGAATTACAACAGATGGCTATTGATGCATACCATGAAAAGGTATAGTAAATAGTTGAAAGTATAAAGAGGCTGTTAAAGTTGATATTACTCAATTAAAAACAGCCTCTTGAACTGCATTTCTAAATTTATCTCAAATTCTTTATAGCATTAAAATTCTTGTTTTACTAATTTCACTGCACGAATTAATTTTAAACTATAAAGCAGATCCAATATGATTAACTTCAAACTGAATAAAACAATCATCGGAATGATTCATGTCAATGCACTCCCGGGAACGCCAAAATATTCAGGGAGTGTTAATTCAATAATTAAAAAAGCAAAAGACGAAGCACTGCTGTATTCCAAACTTGGTATCGATGCAGTTATGATCGAAAATATGCATGATGTCCCTTATTTGAATAGAAATGTTGGTCCGGAAATAACATCTTTAATGGCGATCATTTTATATGAGGTTAAGAAATCTTATAATATTTCTTGCGGTATTCAGATACTTGCAGGAGCCAATAGAGAAGCTCTAGCGGCTGCTTATTCAGCAGGGGCAGATTTTATCCGTGCTGAAGGATTTGTTTTTGCTCATGTTGCAGATGAAGGAATTATTAATTCGGATGCGGGTGAACTTCTCCGATATAGAAAACAAATCGGTGCTGAAAATATTTTGATATTTACAGATATAAAAAAGAAACATAGTTCACACACAATAACTAACGATATTGACATTACAGAAACAGCAAAAGCTGCAAAATTTTTTCTAAGTGACGGAGTTATAATTACCGGAAGCAGCACAGGAACCAAGCCTTCACTCGAAGAGATTAAATCTGTCAAAGATAATGTTGATATTCCTGTCATTGCTGGCTCAGGTATAACAAGGGAAAATGTAAAATCTTATCTTGAGTATTGTGATGCTTTGATAATTGGTTCTTACTTTAAGCAAGAAGGTAAATGGCAAAACCCAATTGATCCTACAAGAGTTAAATCTTTAATTAAAGCGTTGAAATAATAGGTTATTTTGTCGAATTGAAAATTAATAATACAAAACGCCCCGATTGCAGAAAGTGTATTCATTTTCATATCACGTGGAATAAATCTTTCCCATATGGTTGTAAAGCGTACGAATTCAAATCTAAGAATCTCCCATCCATTGAAATAATTAAAGTCTCAGGAATTTCCTGTCTGAAATTTTTACCTAAGAACAGCTAAGTACAGTAATCGCATTCCCCTTTTTTGAGTCCAAATGATTTATTTATATTTAATCAAACTAATGCAATTATTTTTACATCATTATTAAACTATATTAAACGATTGAGTGTCTAATCTTTATTATTCAAAAACCGGCAGATAAATGAAAAAAATTTTCCTACTGTTCACATTCTTACTGATAACTTCGGAGCTCTTCCCTCAAACTTTTTCAATTAAAGGTGTTGTCCGCGACGGTATAGATAACCATTCATTAACCGGTGCTAATATTGTTGTTAAACCTGTACGTGAAGGAATAGATCCTTTTTATACAACTTCAAATTCAAATGGTCGTTTTGAACTAAATAATATTCCTCAAGGAAGATACTTACTTGAAGTTTCATTTATCGGATATGATTCTTATAAGGATACTGTGCGACCACGACAAAGAAACATTGTCGAATACAATATTTCTTTAAAGAGAAGTTTTGTAGAATTAGACGAAGTTGAAGTTACAGGAAAGGCTATTGCTGCAGAACAAAAAGGTGATACTGTTCAGTTTAATGCAAGGGCATTTAAGGTGAATCCCGATGCAAATGCAGAGGATTTAATTACGAAAATACCCGGATTGGTTCGTGAAGGAGGAGTTGTTAAAGCACAAGGAGAGGATGTTAAGCAAGTTCTAGTTGACGGTAAACCTTTTTTTGGGGATGATCCTAATATTGCTTTAAGAAATTTACCTGCAGACTTAATCGAGAAAATTCAGATTTTTGATAAACTATCTGATCAATCGCAGTTTACCGGTTTTGATGACGGAAACACTTCTAAAACAATAAATATTATTACCCGAGCTGACAGAAGGGTTGGTCAGTTTGGTAAATTATATGGTGGTTATGGTTCAAATGATCGCTTTACTTCAGGCGGTAATGTAAATTATTTTAATTCGGACACAAAAATATCTGTTATTGGATTGGGTAATAATGTAAATCAGCAAAACTTTTCTCAACAAGATTTAATAGGTCTCTCAGCCGGTGGAAGTAACCGTTCACGAGGTAGCGGTGGTGGCGGAAGAGGGGGCATGGGAGGCGGTTATAGACCCGGAGGTGACGTAAGTAATTTTTTAGTCGGTGCACAAGATGGGAATACTGATACTTATTCAATCGGTTTAAATTATATGGATGAATGGGGTGACTATCTAAAAGTGAACGGAAGTTATTTCTTCAATCTTTCTAATGTAGATAATGATCAAATACTTAAAAGAAACTATTTTACCGAATCTTCGTTGGGACAACTGTATAATGAGAGTTCTACCAGTAATAAAGATAATTATAATCATCGTTTTGATGCAAGAATCGAATATATGATTGATTCTTCAAACTCATTTATACTGACTCCACGCTTTTCATATCAAGATAATAGTTCGACAGAAAGAGTCTTTGGAACGAATTTTAATGATAGCCTAATTGCTCTAAGCGGAACAAAATATAATTATCAATCGACTTCAAGCGCATTCAATTTCTCGAATGAATTATTATACCGTTATCGATTTGAACTCCCGGGTCGTACACTTTCCACAAATATTTCTACTTCTGTGAATAACAGGAATTCACCGTTTGATATAATTTCTGAAAATCAATATTTCCTAAGCGGAGGGATTGAATTTCTTGATCAGAACACCGATCAATTGGTAAACAGCTATACCTTATCTTCAAACATAAATTATACAGAACCGCTAAGTGAAGAGAGTCAACTTCAGTTAAATATTGTCGGTAGCTTCAGTAAAAATAATAGTGATAAAAAAACTTATAACATCAATCCACTAAGCAGCAGACATGATTTATTAGATCCGCTTTTGTCAAATGAATATGAGAATGATTATGTAAGGTTTATCCCCGGAATATCTTATAGAATTAGAAGTGAAGAGATGAATTTTAATGCCGGACTTTCGTATCAGCATTCATCATTAAAAGGGGAACAGATATATCCATACTATTATCAAGTAAAAAAAGAGTACAATAATCTCCTCTGGAATGCTCGATTCAGTTATAGGTTTTCTCAGACTGATAACATTCGTATGAATTATAATACAAATGTAAATGCTCCTTCTATAAGTCAACTTCAGAGTACAATTGATAATTCAAATCCCCTTTATTTACGAACAGGTAATCAGTTTCTGAATGAGGAGTTTAACCACAGATTATTTACCCGTTATATGCAGACAAATCTGGCAAACGGTTCCAATCTATTTACGCTGCTATTCTTGAGTTATACAAAAAACTATATCGGAACAAAAACCGTAGTAGCTAAGAACGATACAGTGTTCGACGGTTATCAAATTAATAAAGGAACGCAAATAAGTTTTCCGGTGAATCTTGATTATTCATTCAGTGGTCGTACTATGTTAAATTACGGATTTCCTGTAAATCTAATCTCCTCGAATCTCAATTTTAATGCATCATATAATTACGGTTTAACACCAAGTTTATTTAATGATAATTTAAACTATAACAAAAATCATGGTTTTGGGGTCGGAGTAAATTTAAGCAGTAATATCAGTGAGAAAATTGATTTTAGAGTTTCGTATAGTCCGACATATAATTTCTCTAGAAACGATAAACAGACTGTATTAAATACTGAATACCTTGTACATACAGCATCAGGTTATGTTAATCTAATCTTATTTGATGATTTCTTTTTAAGAAATGATTTAGCCTATTATTATAATACGGGGCTTTCTGCTGATGTTAACCGTGCATTTTATTTATGGAATGCAAGTATCGGAATGTATTTGTTCTCTGATAAAAGTGGTGTGTTAAGATTGGAAATTAATGATGTATTAAATCAGAATGAGAGCTTAAACAAAACTATCTCAGAGACGTATATAGAAGAGAAAAGTAACAGAGTATTGCGCCAATATTTTATACTCACATTTACATATAACTTGAAGATGTTTGGGGGCGGTAGTCCTCCACCGGAACGAGATGAAAGACACGGTCGTGATAGACGGTGGTAAAAGTAGAAACTGCTTCGTTATTAGTTATTAACGAAGCAGCTTTTAGTATCAATTAAAAATAAAAATCTTTTACTGTTACTTCTTCAGCTTCAGTATCGAATTCATGCAAGTATTTGACAAATTCAGAGGCATACACTTTTTCAACTTTAGCTTTATACTGCTCAACTAATTCTTCAAGTTGTTGCCGTGTAAATGAACTTATTACATAATGTTTTTCTTCGTGATCATCGAAAAATCGGTAGACAGTACAAGTCTTTTTCATTTTAGTTTACTCCCTTTTATTTAATTTCTTATCCCAAAAACTACATGGGTATTTTTATACGATTGATTGTTGACTTTCAACTAAATTAAAATTGTATCAGCATGAAGAATATCAGAATAAAGTTCATTCTTAATCGATTCTGCATTTTTCTTTGCTTTGGCAAGTGAATCAAGTATATATCTTTTTGCAGTGAATACACGGCTCATATCTTCATTAGCTTCATCAAGTAATAAATAACCAGTGTAAATATAACTGTATAATTCGACAAGGTCTTTAGCCGCAACATCCTGGAAATTTGAATCCTTTTTATCCTTAACATATCTGAGAGCGTCATTAAAAATAGTTCGAATTTCTGACATACTCGATTTAAGCTTTACTAAACTTCCTTTATACTCTTTCGCTTCCCATGCTGTAATATAATCAACGAGAACATCATTTATAACGCCCCCCGCAGCGGCTACAACTTGCATCTGGGAAGTCCCTTCATAAATATTGGTAATTCTTGCGTCTCTCGCTAATCTTTCAACAGGGAATTCTCGCATATAACCGGTACCGCCGTGAATTTGGATTGAATCATAAGTGATTTTGTTACAAGCTTCACTTAAAATCAGTTTAGTCATAGGAGTTAAAAGATTTGTTATTTTCATTGCCTCTTTTAACTTCTCATTAATTTCATTAAGAGGTTTTTTCTCCGCTTTGAATTGCTCAAGCATATCTTCGTAAGCCTCTTTTCTGTCAAGCCAATGACAAGTGGCATAAAACAGTGTTCTGTTTGATTCGAGAGTTACACGCATTTCAATTAACATGTTTGCAATTACGGGAAGTTGATAAATCGATTTTCCGAATTGCTCACGCGCTTTAGCATATTTGAGTGCTTCTTCATACGCCTGCTGCGAAATTCCAAGTGATTGTGCACCTATTCCGACTCTCGCACGATACATTAAATAAAGAACATATTTTAATAGACCAAATCGTCTTGTTCCGACCAACTCAGCTGGGGTATCATTAAACTGCATTTCACAAGTAGGGGAGCCGTGAATTCCTAATTTATGTTCAATCCTTCTTATCTTTATGGTATCATCTTTCATACACGCAAGCATACTTAAACCGCGTGCATCTTTTGTACCGGCTTCTGTTCGTGCAAGGACAAGTAAAACATCACCATTACCGTTTGTGATAAATCGTTTTACGCCTCGTAAAAACCATTTCCCGCTTTCATCTTGATAAGCACTTAATTTAACGGCTTGTAAATCAGAGCCTGCATCAGGTTCGGTTAGAGCCATTGCCCCTGTATATAAACCACTTGAAAAACCGGGAAGATATTTTTCTTTCTGTTCTTCAGTAGCAAATTTATCGAGAGTTTTTCCGATGTCCTGTAAACCAAAAATATTCATTAATGAAGCTTCAGCGCGTGAAATAATTTCGACCGCCATCATATAAACTGTTGTAGGAAAGTTTAGTCCTCCGAATCTTCGGGGGAGAATCATTCCCATTAATTCAGCTTGTGCCAAAATGTCGAGTGACTCTTGAGTCCCTTTTGCATAATGGACTTTCCCGTGATCGAGTGTTGCACCTTCTTCATCAATTGAGGCGGCTCTTGGAGCGATAAAGTTTGCTGCAATATCACCGACTATTTCAAGAACTTTTCTGTAGTTCTCAATTGCATCATCATAATTTAGAGGAGCATCTTGAAATTTTTCGGATTGAGAGTAATTTTCTTCAACAAAATCAACTATTTCTTTCAGATTAAATCTGTTAAAGTGGAAAAGAATATCTCTATTTTCAGAAAAAAAGTTTGCCATAGTTTATCTCAACTTTTGCTTGAATTCATTAATAAATCTAGGGATTATTTCAATTGCATCACCGACAATCCCATAATGGGCAACTCCGAAAATCGGAGCATCGGGATCGGAATTAATTGCAATGATTTTGTTAGCTTCCTGCATACCGGCTCTATGTTGAATTGCACCTGAAATTCCGCATGCTATATATAATTTCGGTCGAACAGTTACACCTGTTTGTCCGACTTGTCTTTCAGAAGTTATAAAACCTGCATCAACAGCGGCTCTTGTGCCGGCAACTTCACCACCGATTACATTAGCAAGTTCTTGAATTAATGCAAAGTTTTCTTTTGTCTGCATTCCGTAACCGCCTGCGACAATAATCGGGGCTGATTTTAAATTTACTTTATTCTCTTTTCGATGTTGTTCGATTAACTTAACCAATGTATCAATTGGCTCAGCAATATATTCCATATTTCTGATTTTACCATCGACAGGTTTATCCAATTTTTCCATTCGCATCACCCCCTCACGGACAGTAGCCATCTGTGTTTGAACATCAGGAGAAATAATTGTTGCAACAATGTTTCCACCGAAAGCAGGACGAATTTGCAACAACAAATCTTTATATTCTTTTCGAAGATAATTAACATCAGAAACCTGGAGATCGGTACAATCTGCAGTTAAACCGCTTTTAGTAAAAGAAGCTACACGAGGTGCAAGATCGCGTCCGATAACGGTTGCTCCGTAAAGCATGACTCTCGGTTTTTCATCAGCTACTAAATTGCTTATGATTCTGCTGTAGGGGAGAGTCATGTAGTGAGCTAAATCCTTGTGATCATAAACAATAGCTTCGTTAACGCCGAATTGAAAGGTCTGAGTTGCGAGTTCTTGAACTTTGTTTCCAAGAATAATTGCTTTCAATTCACTTTTTAAATTATCGGCAATTTTTCTTCCTTTAGAAAGAAGTTCAAAACTTACATCAGCCGGAGTTCCGTCCCGTTGTTCAATAAAAACCCAAACATCATTATTAATTTTATTCATAAGTTTAACCTAAAATATGATCTTCCATTAAGTGGTCGATTAATTTGCTAATTCCTTCTTTGGTAGGTTGAATCATTTCATGAGCACCACCTGCAAGTACAACAGATTCAACTTTGTGTACTTTTGTAGGTGAACCGTGAACTCCGCATCTTGATTCATCAAGTTTTAAATCATCCATTGTTAATGTGTGGATGTACCAACCTTTATGTAAATATTCATCCTTTAACTGATCAATATAAAGAAGTGAGTTCCCCTCAGTCATTTTTTCAAGTTCAAGTAATGTTTTTGCATTTTTGTAAGCCATTACGCGGCGTGCTTTGAAAGGACGGGGGAATAAAGCATCTTTAAGAACAGTTACAAGACAGGGGAGTGAACTTTCTAAAACTTCAAATCCTCCATCAATTTTTCTTTTTAATGTAACTTTGTCCTGAGTAACTTTAACAATTTCCTCAACATAAGTAATTTGTGGGATTGCAAGTTTTTCTGCAGTCTGTGGACCGACTTGAGCGGTATCGCCATCAATTGCCTGTCGTCCTGCAAAAACAAAATCATATTTACCGATATATTTTATAGCTTCAGAAAGGACATAAGAAGTTGCAAGAGTGTCTGCACCGGCAAATTTTCTGTCACTTATTAAATATGCTTGATCAGCTCCCATGTAAAGACATTCTCGCAAAATATCAGATGCACGGGGAGGTCCCATTGTTATAACGGTAACTTTTCCGCCGAATTTATCTTTTATTTGAAGTGCAAGTTCAAGTGAGGCACGGTCTTCATGATTGAATATTGCAGGAAGTTTTGCCCTATTTACTGTTCCATCCTCTTTCATTACCTGTCCGGAAATATTTGCTGTATCCGGAACCTGTTTAACCATTACAATGCTGTTAAAGCTCATGACCGCCTTTAGATTATTTGTAAAACAATATAATTTATTTCGAAAAATGCCTGAAAAGAAACCGCTCTTGAACAACGCCGTCAACTAGACAATAATTGTGCCGACTGATAGTTTTGTTTTCTTTAAAAAAAAGATTGCTTTTTAGAAATAATTAGCAACTATTAGACGATTTTGGTGATTTTTTTCCCAAAAATGAGATGAAAATAATATTCGAAAAGAAATGTAACCGGACATTCAATGGAGAATTAAAAAAGTATCATATTGATGTTTCGACTAGTTGAATAGTTACTTTACTATTTCCCTTATGTGATCCAGCTAACATTGACTTTTAAATAAATTTCCTTATACTTACAACGAAAATATTTGAAAGTATACTCTTAAATACTTTTTACTCTTTTTTTTGAAGGGGTTCTACTTGTTTTACTTCTTCAGTGCTTCCACCGGAAACGGATTTACATATCAGGGTAATGAAACTACTGATAATGTCAGTGGTTCATCTCTTCTATGTTACTTCACAGAATATTCATGTATACATTTAAACCATAAAGTAGTCTTGCTAAAAAATGTGAGAATACAAATCAATATTACACCGAAAATCAAAAAAAGGATGGAATAATGTTCTGCAACTGCACGTTGGATATTATTTCTCAAAAATTAGTTCTGTGCAGAATAATTAATGGCTACGTGACACATGCGCTCACAAAAAACAAACTATAAAGAAAGGATTTCTAGCATGAAGCAAAAAATGTTATCACTCATCTTATTGTTTGCAATTACTACAACTATTTTTAGTGGTTGTGCACAACGGATTGGAGACTTCACGATTGTATCTACTAAAAATTATGAAGCGTCCAAAAAATTTGTAAAAGTGGGTCGTTTTGTAGGAAAAGATGAGGTCTTCTTTTTTATTATCCCCTTTGGTATTCCAAATATCAAAAATGCTTGTGATAAAGCAATTGAAGCTGGAAATGGTGTATATTTAACGGATGCTGTTCTGGAAAGTACATCTTCTCTATTTATGATTGGTTACAGAATTACAGGTGATGTATGGGCGCCAACATCCCAAAGTGATTTACCTAAAGAGTCAGGTGATTTGCTTTCGTATCAAGAATTGATGCAAAAAAAACCGTATATAAAATAATTAGACAACCACCTAACCAGTCTTTATTAATAAACTCATTCAAGTTGTTGGATGAGATTAACTCTAATCCGGGAAGGTTTAGGAATGTTGTAATAATTATGGGTGTGTAGAGTTTTAATAATTAAAAACTCGTTTTGGTCAACTAAAACGGGTATGGAAATCTATAAATAGTTATTAACTCGGCGTTTGTATTTTAACAACTTGTCCATTTGGGATAACACGCCGTTATATAACCTAAAGAGATAGAATAATATGACAAAATTAATTATCATTTTTTCATTTATGACATTCTTTATTTCTTGTGGAGTAATTGACCCGCAAGAAGTACCCGGTATCGTTGCAACATTTCCATTTCGTGTGAATGAAATATCAAATGTTAAAGTAGATGTAATAAATTCTTATGATACCAATATAAAAACTTTAATTGACTCAGAGCTGCAACCTGGTTTATATCAGGTAACCTGGAACTCAACGGATATGAAAAACCGGAATGTTGTTGAAGGAATTTATTTTTTTGAATTATTCATAAATGGACAATTTTCTAAAAGACAAACAATAGTAATGGAAGTACCATGAAAATAAGACTAATTGTTTTATACTGCTTCTTATTAATCCCAAGCATTACATTTTCACAAGGAATTCTAAGTATAAATGGAATATTAGGTTATAATTTATATCACTCCGATAACTCTTTACCAATAACAAGGGATGAAGACTTTAAAAATACCTATGGATTTGTAGTCGGATACAAATTTGATTTAAATACAGAATTTGCATTAAAAATTGAGGGTGGTTATTTATCAACAAATGCAAAGAATGTAATATCAGAAACATACACTGTTGAATTTGGTACTCCACTTGAAATTAACATTGATATAATCCAGTACTCATTCCCGATTGATATTACAGTGACAAGAAAACTATTTACATTATTTGAATATGGTCTTGGACTTTCCGTTGAAGGAATAAATCGTGAAGTTAAATTAAACAAGAATTATGAGCCAAATTTATTTGAAGATAAATTGAATATGTTATCTATAGGTGGAAATGCCATATTCGGTTTGAGTTATAATATTCCAAGTATTGAAAAATTTTCAATCGTTGCAAATATAAAGCTTAGGTATTTGTTTTCTGTTTGGGGAAATGATAAAGGTAGAGATTTAAACAATTACAATCATAAATTTTTTCAAGGCAATATATCCGTTGGTTTAGGATACAAATTATAGCCGGTTATATAACCAGCCAATATTGACGACCCAAGTGTGAGAAAATAGTTGAAGTTATAAAATTTTGTTTTGCAAGTTGATAAAAATGAGCATAAATATTCTTTGCTCAAAAAGAGTAGTTTTAAAAAGTAATAAGTCCGGTGTTATTTGTTTATAATTTATAATCTGTTGAACGGGGTAACTGCTGGAAAAGAGTCAAAAGTTACAACTATAAAAAAAGAGGATAAGAAATTTGTCACTTTGTGTGTTGAGAGTTTTAATAATTAAAAACTCGTTTTGGTCAACTAAAACGGGTTTGAAAATCTATAAATAGTAATTAAATCGGCGTTTGTGTTTTAACAACTTGTCCCTTTGGGATAACACGCCGTTATATGTTAAACACTTGAAAGGGGTTTTTATGTTCGTTTTTTACCTTTTAAACTTCCAAATTAACAAGAAAGGTGTAATATGAAATATTCAGTAATTTCCTTCGTTTTATTAGCAGCATTTTTTATCAGTTGCAACGATAAAGAAAGTGATCCCCTCACTCCGCCGATTGACGATAGAGTATCATTTGAAATTAATTTCCTTGATTATTCAGAAAACAATTATTTTATAGATGAAGTTTATACAGATACATCCACTGACTTGAATTTATATAATCTTTTCTACAGTAGTCCGAATCCAATTATTCAAATGAAATACTCTGTAAAGGATATAGAGGTTTATAAATCTGTTAATACAATACCTGATTTGGACCAATCAATATATGCAACCGCCTATATTAACTTGCCGGGTCGCTCCTCTGACAGTATGTATAATGATTCATACAGATATAATAATATACAAATTGCCGGTGAATCTGAAATAAACCGATTTGTATTATTAAGTGAAGTTAGAGATTATATTTTCCATCCTTCAACTGGCTTTATAACATTAACTATTCCAATAAATGATTATGATATAATAGCCGTGGCATATATAATTCAGAATGAATCTCCATCAGTATCAGATGATCTATATTACGGAGAATTTTTATCCGAGCTTGTCAATAATTCTAAAACTCGAGGAGTGTTGAAACTTGTAAAACCAAGCAATCTTATTTCGCATTTTCAAACTGCTTGGAAATTAAAAATGAAAAATATTTATCAAATTACTCCATTTATTGGACAATTATCAAATTTTGATTTGGATA
>JAGUXE010000348.1 GCA_020061995.1 Ignavibacteriales bacterium
AGTGCGTCAATTAATCCGGTGCCATTAGGGTTATAGATTTCATTTATATCAATCTTAAGTCCAGCTTTTTTTAGATCAAGTTTTGATATTTCACTAAGCGGGTACATCCCCTCTTCCGGTGGTGTTGAACCGGAGAATAGAAATACCAGTGCTATTAGGAATGTGGTATAAAAAAAGTCGAGAGATTTTTTCATTACTAATTGTGTTTTCAAGTCTAACTCCAATTTTATCATAATTAATAAAATAAATTTAAGAGAAAAAGTTGAATATAACATTACTCCCTTATTCATTAACGGAATTATTTTAAATTGTTACGATTAAGGATTGAGATTAGAAGAATTAGATGATTGAGATTTCTATTCTAAGTTGAAAGAAGAAATCCCGGCGAACCGGGATAAAAAACGAATGTTTACAAGTTAAGTATCACAGCAAGCAGAACTGATGCAGCTACAACAAAAAAAATAGCCTTAATGATTTTTACCTTCTTTTGTTTTTTCTTTATTCTGATCTCCATATCACGGAGTGAATTATCGGGTTCATAATCACCGTGGTTTATGGACCATTCTTTATGTTTATCTGCTTTACTTCTCATTTCCCCTTAATATTTTATTTTTTTAATAAATCTCTAATTTCAGAAAGAAGAATAACTTCTTTACTGGGTGCCGGAGGAACAACCGGTTTTTCTTCCGGTTTTGTACTTAATTTGTTCATAAACTTTACTAGCATAAATATCGCAAAAGCTACAATAGTAAAATCAAAAACAGCCTGAATAAAGTTCCCTAAGTTAAGTGTGACCGGATCGGCTAAAATTTTTCCGGTTGAATCAAGAACCGCATCTTTCATTTTGATTTTTATATCTGTAAAGTTAATCCCGCCTACTAATAATCCAATTGGCGGCATTATAATATCAGCCACAACAGATGATATAATCTTGCCAAATGCCCCGCCGATGATTATACCAACAGCAAGGTCAATAACATTACCACGCATGGCGAATTTTTTAAATTCTTGTAAGATTCCCACAATAACCTCTACAATTAATATTAAAATATCGAATAATTTATTCCCAACTGCAATGCCTGTTTTAACTGAGTTTTAGGCGATTGACTTTTTTCATATATCGCTAAAAAAGTTAAACTCACATGTAGAAATTTATTAATTTTTGCTGTAATCGCATTATCAAACCGGACATCCCAAATATCTAAATCAGTAAAACGAGTGAAAAGTCTTAACTTAGATGAAAGAAATAAATTTTCATCTAATTGATAATCGACTGCAGTTACGGTTTCAAATCCCGTTTCCAATTTAAAGTTTTCAACTTCATTTGTTGTTTCAGGATCATCGGAATAGTTTCTAAAATTATTTGTGAAAGTCTCCTGAAGCGCAACACCCATTCTTGTATTAAAATTATCAACGTGGTATGTAAACCCCAAACTTTGAGTGATATAACCGGGATCAAAAAAATCTGCAATTTTAAGTGCAGGAACAACTTTATAATCAAAACCTTCTGATATTGATGTTCGTACCGTATTCGAAAAATATGGATCAACTTTCCATCCCACATTATAAGCAATTACATTTTCGAGATAAAACTCATTATCGTTAGTACGAAAATCTGCTGCACCCAATTTAGTTCTACCGTATGCAAGTTTTAAATTATTATAAAAAGACCATGAAGAAGATTTATGATCAGCAGCGAAAACTCCGGTTAGAGTCCAGGCAATAGCATTATCACCGCCTTGAGTCCAATTGCTCAGAGCAATTTGATTGATGTTTAATCCTGTAACCCCGCTATAAGCCCATTTGGCAGAATCTGATTGACCAAACAAAAAACTTGACATAAATAAAAGTAAAATGAAATATTTCATTATATACCCCAAGAAATAATTAGTTAGAATTTGGAACCGTTTACAATCTTCAATTGAGAAACTTTCCAAAACAATATTTAACTGCAAAACAGTTGCAAAATTAATCAAATAAAGGAATGAGTCAAAAAAAGTGAGTCCCTCGATAAAAAAAACTCTTTAATTAACAAAAGAGTTTTGTCAAAAAAGAAGAATAGGTTATATTTGTGCTCTGAAAAACGGAGAGTTGGCAGAGCGGTTGAATGCGGCGGTCTTGAAAACCGTTAAGGATGTAAGTCCTTCCGGGGTTCGAATCCCTGACTCTCCGCACAATATAAATAAGCCTCATTAACGACTAAAATATGCGTTTTTGAGGCTTTTTTAATTGGTAACATTCCACCAAATACTACTTTATCCATATAAGCTGGGCACTTTTTGGACAGATATTAACTTTACACTATTTTTCTATTAGGAATAAGTTCGTTTCATAGATTAATAAACCAAGACATAGTCAATCCTACATTTAATCATTTAGAAAAAGGGAATCAAAATGGAATTCAAACAAGTAGCCGAAAAAAGATCTTCTGTTAGAAATTTTACGGATGAGAAAATACCGATTGAAAAATTGAAAGAAATGGTTCGTATTGCAGCTATGGCACCTTGCATTAGCGGTAAGGAAACATGGAAGTTCATTGCTATTACAAATAAAGTGTTGATAAAGAAATTATCGGATGCAGTTAAAATAAAATATGAAGAGATTTTACCAAAAGATGATGAACGGGTTACCGAAAACATTAAACATACAGTGGAAATCTTCTCATCAGTTTTTGTTAAAGCACCGGCAGTTATTGCTGTTCTTGCAGAACCATACACAGCTATAATAGATAAGGTTCTTTCCGAAACTTCTTTTACACATGAAGAGATAAACAAGATGAGGAATCATCCCGATATTCAAACAATTGGTGCGGCAATTCAAAACCTTTTGCTTTCAGCTGTTGATATGGGTTATGGTGCATGCTGGTTAACGGGTCCAATGGTTGCTAAGGAAGAACTTAGTAATCTAATCGGAGTTAAAGAACCTTATTCACTTATTGCATTTATTGCTGTTGGTAAGCCGGATAAAGAAGTAACTCCAAGAATAAAAAAACCGGTCGATG
>JAGUXE010000051.1 GCA_020061995.1 Ignavibacteriales bacterium
GAGCCTTGTCGGCCCACGGCCAGTTACTAAAGATGAGATAGATAAATACTATAAAGATAAAGCTGTTTTATGTTTCAGAGTGCCCCCTGGCATTACAGGACTTTGGCAAGTCTCTGGAAGGAGTAAAGAGAGTTATGACTACAGGATTGCCCTTGACTTATGGTATATGAGAAATTGGAATTTGTGGCTTGATATTGTTATCCTATTTAAGACTCTTAAAGTGGTTTTGAAAAAAGAAGGGGCTTACTAAGTAAGTAAGTATTTAAACGGGCACGAGGCAATTGTCAAAAAAAATCAATAAAAGTTTTCAGCATTACCTTGATTTAATAACAGTATTTACACAGAAGGAGATAAAGGTAAGGTATAAAAGCAGCATACTTGGCTATCTCTGGTCTATAGGCCACCCCTTAGCATTTGCTTTTGTTTTTTTTATAGCCTTCAAAGTCGTTATGAGGATACAGATGGAAGACTATGCCTTGTTTCTTATCACGGGATTATTTCCATGGCAGTGGTTTGCCAACTCAGTTAATGTCTCACCTATGATCTTTTTGGGAAATGCATCCATAATAAAAAAGGTTAACTTTCCGAGGAATATAATACCATTCACAGCAGTCCTTCAGGATATGATACACTTTGTGTTGTCCATCCCCGTGATAGTCCTCTTTATGATTATCTATCATAAATCCCCCGGCCTTTCGTGGCTTTATGGCATACCGCTTTTATTAGGCATACAATTCCTTATGACCTATGGAATTTCTTTAATGGTCTCATCGATAAATCTTTTCTTCAGAGACCTTGAGAGGCTGACAGGTATATTCATAACACTCCTTTTCTATTTCACTCCTGTCATCTATCCCGAGACCATGATACCAGAAAAGTATAAACCTTTCATAAGTCTCAATCCCGTGGCCCCTTTGATGATTAGCTGGAGAAACCTTTTTTTAAACAGCGAATTAGAACTAACATCTCTGGTAGCCAGTCTTACTTATAGTGTTTTTGCTTTTATGGCAGGTTATCTGGTATACAAAAAGCTTTCGTGGAAGTTTGCAGAGGTCTTATGAGTAAGCCGGTGATTGTCTTTGATGATGTAAGTAAAAGCTATCCTTTTTATCATCATATCACAGGTGGAATTAAGAATTTTCTATTCCATCTTCCAAAGACATTAAAGCTTATAAAGAATTCAAGATTTGAGGCATTAAGAGACGTGTCCTTTGAGGTAAACCAAGGCGAGGCCTTTGGCATAATAGGGAGAAACGGTGCTGGCAAAAGTACGGCATTGGGACTTATAGCAGGCGTATTAAAACCATCGAGGGGTAAGGTTATTGTAAAAGGTAGGATTTCGCCTCTCCTTGAACTTGGGGCAGGTTTTCACCCGGAGCTTACAGGAAGGGAAAACATCATACTCAATGGTGTGCTTCTCGGTCTAACAAGAAGCGAGGTTTTAAAGAAAATGGCTGATATAATCGAATTTTCTGAAATTGGTGACTTTATAGACCAGCCTATAAGGGTATATTCAAGCGGTATGATAGCAAGGCTTGGCTTTTCTGTGGTATCGTCTCTTGACCCTGAAATTTTACTGATTGATGAGGTATTAGCGGTAGGGGATATCGAGTTTCAAAAAAAGTGCCTTGATAAAATGATGGAATTTAAAAAAAGCGGAGTTACAATAGTCTTTGTTTCGCACTCAATGGTAGACATAGAAAGGATATGCGATAGAGTGATGTGGATAGAGTCGCATACTATAAAAATGGTAGGAGAGCCCAAGGTTGTCGTGGCTGGTTATAATAAAATTATAGAATGAAACAAGTTACAAATCTTCTTCCTAAGAAGCTTGAGGAAACCTTCAGGGGTATTCGGGCAAGAAGGATAGATTCAGAAACATATAAAATCACCTAACTTTTGAGTAAGGTAAAAAATATACTATTTGCCTATGGAAACAAAAAGAAGGACTATAGCAAAGTTGATTTTGAGATTACCAGGTTTGATTACAGAAGGAAATATGAAGAAGGGTATATTCTATTTAAAAATTTATGGATTTAGAGCCTTTCTATCAAAGTTAAAAGAAAAGATTGGCAAGGAGTATTCCAATTCCAATTTATATCACCTATGGATTGAAAAGAACGAACCAAAAGAGGATGAGCTGGAAATACAGAGAAATATCAGATTTGTATACGAACCAAAAATTAGCATAATTGTACCTACATATAACACACCAAAACAGGTGTTAATATCCATGTTAGAATCGATACTAAATCAAACATATTCAAATTGGGAACTCTGCATTGCTGATGGAAAAAGTAAAAAGCCCCATATAAAAGAAAAATTGGAGTATTATGCAAAAAAGGATAAAAGAATTAAGATTAAATTTTTAATTGAAAACAAAGGGATAGCAGGAAATTCTAATGAAGCCTTATCTCTTGCGACTGGTGATTTTATTGCCCTGTTAGATCATGATGATGAATTAGCTCCTTTTGCTTTATATGAGGTAATAAAACTGTTAAATAAACATCCCAATGTGGATTTCATTTATTCGGACAGGGATAAAATAACAAGCGATGGTAAAAGGGTTGAGCCTTTTTTCAAACCCGACTGGGCGCCAGATTATTTCCTTTCCTGTAATTATTTATGCCATCTTACAGTTATTCAAAAAAGTATTATGGATAAGATTGGTGGATTTCGTATTGGCTATGATGGATCACAAGATTATGACCTTTTCTTAAGGGTTACAGAATGTACTCAAAAGATAGCCCATATTCCAAAAATTTTATATCACTGGAGAATGACCGAACAGTCGGCAGCTATAAACTTGGAAGCAAAACCTTATGCCTATGAAGCTGCAAAAAGGGCTTTATCTGATGCAATGAGGCGCAGAGGATTTAATGCTCATGTAATTAATGGCCCCACAAGAGGGACTTATAGAATTAAATATATTAGCAATGAGTCCAAAAAGGTATCGATCATAATTTCTACAAAGGATAATACAAATATATTAAAAAAATGTATAGAATCCATTATTGGTAAAACCTCTTATACTAACTACGAGATTTTGATCGTTGATAATCTAAGTAAAGAGGCTAAAACTTTTAAATATTACCAAAAAATCAAGGGCAATGGTAAGGTTCGAATCATAACATACGATAAACCGTTCAATTTTTCGGCAATTAACAATTATGCCTCTTTTCAATGTAATGGTAATTTCCTTTTGTTTTTAAACAACGATACAGAAGTAATATCTCCGGAGTGGTTGGAAGCAATGATGGAATTTGCACAAAGGAAAGATGTTGGTGCAGTTGGTGCAAAGCTTTTCTACCTCAATAATACTATACAACATGCGGGAATTATTTTGGGGATTACAGGCATAGCCGGTCATCCACACCGACATTTACCAAGGCACAGCCCAGGATATGGAGAAGGAATGAAATTGGTAACCGTTCAAAATTTTAGTGCCGTAACCGGTGCCTGTATGATGATGCGAAGAGAGGTATTTGATGAGGTAGGGGGATTTGATGAAAGATATTCCCATGCTTTTAATGATATTGACCTGTGTATAAGGATCAGGGAAAAGGGATACCTGATAGTATTTACTCCTTATGCAGAACTGTATCATCATGAATCATTAAGTAGAGGTTATGAAAATACACCAGAAAAACAGATGAGATTTAAGAAAGAAATTGAATTGTTCAAAGAGAAATGGGGACATATCTTAGCTAAAGGTGATCCATACTATAACTCAAATTTAACCTTAGATAAAGAAGATTTCTCCATCAGGATATGAGCAGTGTAAGTCTCATCGTCTTGAACTATAATGGTGAAGCCGTTATCTTAGATTGTCTTAAAGCGATAGATACACAGACCTTTAGAGATTTTGAATTGATAATAGTAGATAATAATTCTAATGATAGCTCTGTAGATTTAATAGAAAGATTTAAACGACATTTTACATTGAAACTGAAAACCAGCTATTTAAAAGAAAATGTTGGTTTTAGCAGCGGGAATCTTGAAGGCTTAAAATATGCAGAAGGAGAATATATTGTTTTACTTAACAATGATACGGAAGCAGATAAGTACTGGCTTGAGGAGTTGGTTAAGGCTATGAATGAACATCCTGAGGTTGGTATATGTGCCTCAAAGATAATCGCCTATGGTAGGGATGTCATTGATAGCGCAGGAGATGGATATACAACATTGCTCAAGGGCTTTAAACGGGGAGAGGGGGGAAATATCGAGAGATTTAATCAGCAAGAATATGTATTTGGAGCATGTTCAGGTGCGGCTCTATACCGGAAGAACATGCTTGAGGAAATAGGTTTTCTGGACAAGGATTTCTTTTTGATACACGAAGATACAGATTTAAACTTCAGGGCCCAACTTTATGGCTGGAAAGTTTTATATGTCCCGACAGCACTTGTATACCACAAGGTCAGGTCTTCGATTGGTCATATGAGTGAAATAGCTGTCTATTATACCTTGAGAAACAGCGAGTTTGTGAGGATTAAAAATGTCCCATTTTCAGTTTTTCTAAGGTGTCTCCCCGAGTTTATTATAGGGACGATAACTGAATTCATCTATTTTACTATAAAGCACAGGCGACTCAGGCTATATTTCAAGGCGAAGGCGGACGTCTTGAGAATGTTTCCCGAAATGCTAAAAAAGAGAGCGGTGATAATGAGGAACAAAAAGGTGAATTATAGTTATTTGCTCAGTATAATAACGTCTATATGGCAGAAGGACTTTCTGATGTCAAAGATTAAAAAACTTCTGTATGGTTAGCGTTATCATTCTAACCCTTAATGCAGAAAACTATATCCGCGGGCTTCTAAAATCATTGACAGGGCAGTCAATCCCTATCGAGATAATTGTTGTTGATTCCTCATCCTCAGATAATACAGTTAAGATTGCCGAGTCTTTTTGTATAAGGCCAATAATAATAAAAAGGGGAGATTTTGACCACGGAGGAACAAGAAATCTTGCTATTAAGCATACCGGTGGAGGCATCATTTGTTTTTTAACACAGGACACCTTACCCGCCAATGAACATACAATAGAAAATCTGATAAAACCATTTACCGATGAAAAGATTGGTGCTACCTATGGAAGGCAATTATCATATCCTGATGCCTCACCCTTTGCGGCCCATCTAAGATTATTTAATTATACTGACACTTCATATGTAAGAAGTTTAGGAGATAGAAATATTTATGGTTTAAAGACCCTATTTCTATCTAACTCCTTTGCCGCTTACAGGAGGAAAGTATTGGAAGAAATTGGCGGATTTAAAGAAAATCTGATTTTAGCTGAAGACATTTATGCTGGAGCCAAAATATTATTAGCTGGTTATAAAATAGCTTATGTATCAGATACCATACTCTATCACTCTCACAACTATACAATATTCCAAGAATTTAAAAGATACTTTGATATAGGAGTTTTTCACAAAAGAGAAAACTGGATTATAAAAGAGTTTGGGAAAGCAGAAGGAGAAGGTAAAAAATACATTCAATCTGAACTAAGATTTTTGGTAGAATTCAAAAAGTATCAGCTAATACCTGAATTCTTCATAAGAAACAGCCTAAAATATATAGGCTACAAAGCAGGACAAAATTATGGAAAGCTACCTAAACTGCTTGTCAAAAGACTCAGTATGCATAAAGACTGGTGGAATAATCAAAAAGGAGAATTTAAATGAAAGGCATGTTGATAACAAATTTTATTACTAACCCGAACCCAGTTAATTTATCAACTATGAAATAATAAAATACTATGTCCTTCCTAAATTGCAGAACGATGAACACTTGCTTTTGACAAATCACGCGCATATGTGATATACATGTGGCGTTCATAGAACCAGAATTAAAAACACTTTGTATAATTATCAACTTTTTGCATGAAACAGAAGATGTTTTTGAGGAAACACTCTGAATTTAATAGAATCATAAAATTTCTTGTTCAGTATATCTTTGGCTTCACTCTGTTCTTTGCATTTATTGTTATCCTTTTAAACATTGATATCTCTTTTTCTCAGCAGTTCCCTGACTGTCTGATATGTCATAAAATGCAGGCTTCCGGCCAGTATGTTCATCCTGTCTATA
>JAGUXE010000411.1 GCA_020061995.1 Ignavibacteriales bacterium
GGAAAAAAAGTAGTTGCAATAAGACATCCGATGCCTTACGGCGATTTAGTAAAACAAAAAGTACAACGATTTGGATCACTTGAGGATTTAAAATTACACGAATGTACAATCGAGGAAATTGAAGAATACGAACCACACATAGTTAGTGGTGGTGTTATATATGCCGGTGTAGATTATGAAGCAATTCTAAGACAAGCTGAACAAGAAGCTGATGTTATTATTTGGGATGGTGGTAACAACGACTTCCCATTTTATGTGCCGGATTTAACATTCACTGTAGTTGATCCACTTCGCCCGGGGAATGAATTAACATATTATCCAGGAAACACTTCACTTCGCCTTGCTGATGTTGCTGTTATAAATAAAATTGATTCAGCCACTCCTGAAAATATTGCAAAAGTTAGGAAGAGCATTCGACAAGAAAATCCTAAAGCAAAAATTATCGAAGCAGCTTCTCCGATTAAAGTTGATAATCCTGAAATCATTGATGGGAAAAGAGTTTTGGTTGTTGAAGATGGTCCAACTTTAACCCACGGTGAAATGGAATATGGTGCAGGTATGGTTGCAGCTTGGATGTACGGAGCAGCAGAGATTATTGATCCACGACCTTACACTGTTGGGACAATTACCGAAACTTTTAAAAAATATCCTAAGATTGGGACACTCCTTCCTGCAATGGGATACGGTGAACAACAAATGAAAGATTTGGAAGAAACAATTAATAATACCGATTGTGATTCTGTAATCATCGGTACACCGATTGATCTTTCCCGATTAATAAAAATAAATAAACCTTTTACTCGAGTCGGTTATGACCTTCAAGAGATTGGTGCCTTTACAGTAGAAAAAGTATTGCGAGATAAAGGTCTTTTATGAAAAAATTGGCTGTGATTGCCCTCGGAGGAAATGCTCTCCTCCGGGGCAATCAGACCGGTACAATCAGCGAACAAGAATCGAATACTTACGAAACTTGTTCATACCTTGTCGAACTTATCAAAAAAAAATATAATATTGTAATTACTCACGGTAATGGTCCACAGGTTGGTAATATTCTTTTAAGGAATGAAGCCGGTTACGATAATTATAAAATACCCAAAATGCCTCTCGATATTTGTGTTGCTGATTCACAAGGGGGGATCGGGTATATGATACAACAGCAACTCACCAATGTTTTAAATAAACTGAAAATTAAAAAAAACATTTTAACATTAATTACTGAAGTTGTTGTAGATAAAAATGACCCTGCCTTTCAAAATCCTACTAAACCGATTGGTAAGTACTTCTTGAAAGAAGAAGCAGAATTACTTTCTAGAGCAAATAATTGGGAGTTTCGTGAAGATCCCCGTAAACGTGGATGGAGACGGGTAGTCCCTTCCCCGAAACCGGTGCAGATCATGAATACCGAAATTATCAAACAGTTAGTTTCAAAGGGAAATATCATTGTTGCAGTCGGGGGTGGTGGAATTCCCGTAATGTGGAAGCAACCTGATTTTCTTGAAGGTATTGATGCAGTCATTGACAAAGATTTAGCCTCTGCAAGATTAGCTATCGATATTGGTGCTGATGAATTTTATATACTTACCGATATTCCTAAAGTATGTATCAATTTTCAAAAACCAAATCAGAAATCATTAGATAAATTGACTATTCGGCAAGCTCGGAAATATCTCAAAACCGGCGAATTTGCCGCCGGAAGTATGGGTCCCAAAATAGAAGCCGGAATTCAATTTACTAATGCAACTAAAAAAACAACAATTATAACAGAAGCATCAGAATTATCGAAACCTGATGCCGGAACAAAAATTATTTATTCATAGGAAATATTATGGCAATACGAATGAATGGAAAAAGTCTTCTTTCTATTAATGATTTGTCGGAAGAAGAAATATGGCAAATATTTGATTTAAGTAAAACTCTAAAACAAAAATTGTACACCGGGGAAGAACATCATTATCTTAAGGGTAAAACTCTCGGTATGATTTTCTCAAAACCGTCAACTCGAACACGCGTTTCGTTTGAAGTTGGTATTTATCAACTTGGCGGAATTGGCTTCTATTACGGTCCGAACGATCTTCAACTTAAAAAAAGTGAAAATATTTCTGATACAGCTAAAGTGTTATCACGGTATCATAGCGGTATTATGATTAGAACTTTCGCACATCAAGATGTAGTTGATTTGGCTACGTATGGTTCAATTCCTGTTATAAATGGTTTGACTGATCTTTTACACCCTTGCCAAGTTCTTACAGATCTTTTCACTATCTACGAAAAGAAAAGAACACTTAAAGGATTGAAGCTTGCTTATCTCGGTGATGGCAACAATATGGCGCACAGTCTTTTACACGGTTGTTCAAAAGTTGGAATGGATATTTCAATTGCTTCTCCCTCTGGATTTAAACCTTTACCTGAAATTGTTAATAATGCTAATCGTAATGCTGCAATAAGCGGAAGTAAAATTGAAATAATCGAAGATCCGTTTACAGCGGTTAAAGATGCAGACATTATTTATACTGATGTTTGGGCAAGTATGGGACAAGAAAAAGAAGCTGAAGAAAGAAAATTATTATTTAAAGATTTTCAAGTTAACAGTAAACTTGTTGCTGAAGCAAAATCAGATTACTTATTTATGCACTGTTTACCTGCTCACCGTGGCGATGAAGTTACTAATGAAGTTGCTGATTCAGACAACTCAGTAATTTTTGACGAAGCCGAAAACAGACTACACGTTCAAAAAGCAATCATGACTTTGTTAATGCAATAAATTCTAATGTGGGGAACAGATTTCTGTTCTCCACTTTCTTCAAATAGAATCTTGCCCATTTTCCTCTGTTCCTAACTCAATTAAAAATATATATAGTTTTATTCAATTATTTCTTCTTCAAATGAATTCAGTAGATTAAATTGCATTGTTAATAAAATATAAAAATATCAATGAGTAAATTCAGTGAACATCAGAAAGGACTAATAGCGGTTTTTATAGCAGCTATTTTGTGGAGTACCGGAGGTATCTTCATAAAGTTAATCTCGCTTAACTCACTCCAACTCGCCGGACTTCGTTCTTTATTTGCAGCACTGACATTCATAATCATTTTCAGAAGAAAAGTTTTTAAGTTCAATCGCTACACCTTCATTAACGGTTTGTTTTACGCAGGTATTCTCATTTTATTTGTAATTGCAACTAAAACGACAACTGCTGCAAACGCCATCTTTCTTCAATACACGGCACCGATTTACGTTTTAATTCTTGAACCAATCCTACTCAAAACATATTTTGAAAGATTCAATTTAATAACAATAGTTATTTGTTTCGCCGGAATGGTACTTTTTTTTCTGGGTGAATTATCCCCCGGACATATGCAAGGAAACATAATTGCACTCCTCTCCGGAGTTGCATTCGCAGCCTTCTTACTCGGCATGAGAAAAAATAAACCTGAATATCAATATCCGACGATATTTGTTGGCAATGTAATTATTGCTATGATTTGTGCATTCTCATTTTTTGATATTCAAGAGTTTTTAATCTCTGATATGATTATGGTTTCTTTCCTTGGAATATTCCAGATTGGGATTGCATACGCAATATTTTCATGGGGATTAAAGAAAGTCTATGCAATAGAAGCATCAATGATTTCTATGATTGAACCGGTATTGAATCCAGTTTGGGTTCTAATCGGTTATGGAGAACAACCTTCTAATTGGGCAATACTTGGAGGAGTTATTATTTTATTCGGAATTGCATTCAGAACGGTAATTCTTGAAAAATATATTTCTAAAAGAATTACGGATAGAGTCGTTTAATACTCCAACCATTTTCGTTTTTTGAATAGACGATTCTATCGTGTAGACGATTTGGTTGACCTTGCCAAAATTCTATTTCGGTTGGAACAACTCTAAACCCACCCCAATTTTCCGGAAAGGGGACCTGGTTATCGGAATATTTTTTTTTAGCTGAATCAAATTCTTTTAGTAACTCTTCTTTACTTTTTAATACTGAACTTTGAGCTGAAATGTATGCCCCAATTTGACTTTCAACCGGGCGTGAGTAGAAATAATTCTTTGACTCTTCCTTCGATGTTTTTTCTGAAATTCCGATAATTCTTACCTGTCTTTCAAGTTCCTTCCAAAGAAAAACTAAAGCAGCATTTGGGTTAGAGATCAGTTCCATTCCTTTTCGGCTTTCATAATTTGTATAAAATACAAATCCGTTTGGATTAAAATCTTTTAACAATATAACTCTTGCAGATGGTTTTCCGTCTCTAGAGCATGTTGCAAGAGTCATTGCATTCGGTTCAACTACCTCAGATTCAACTGCTTGATTAAACCATTTCTCAAATAATGAAAACGGATTATCCGGAAGATCGTTTTCACTTAATTCGTATAATGAATAATTTTTTCTTAAATTCGATACATTAATTTTACGTGTGTTATCCAAAATTCTCATCCTTTAGTTTATGAAGTTAGTTCTCGGAATGGAACAAATTGCGCTCCATTTTGTTTAAACATCTAATGTATAATTAGTTCAAATTCTAATAACGGTTTGGATGTAAAGATAAAAAATTCATCAATTAATAAACAACAATCTGAAAATGAAAACAAAAGATAAATCGTCTGAAAAAAAAATCAACGGGGAACAATTTGGTGCAAATACATGGTTTGTAGAATCCTTATTAAATGAATATAAGGAGAATCCCAATTCACTCCCGGAACAATGGAAGAAATTCTTTAATGTTGAAAGTACAACTCAAAAAGATGGCTCAGCATTAATGCCAGAACCTTTTGAGGGGGATGAATTAAAAATTATTGCCGGAAGTGCTGCAAGAATACTTGAGAACATGAACTCAAGTCTTTCAATTCCGGTTGCTACTTCTCAAAGGTCAATTCCGGTTAAACTGCTTGAAGAGAATAGAATTCTAATAAATAACTATTTAATGAAAAGTGGTTCAAAAAGAATATCTTTTACGCATATGATTGCTTATGCGATTGTGCAAGCCCTCAAAAAATACTCTTCACTGAATAATGCATATACTGAAAAAGAAGGAAAATCCCATCTGATAAAACGTAAACATATCAATCTCGGTGTTGCGATTGATATTGAAAGAAAAGATGGAAGCCGTTCTCTGCTCGTTCCGAATATCAAAGCGGCTGAACTTTTGAGTTTCTCAATGTTTGTTGATATTTATGATGATTTGGTAAAGCGTAGCAGATCCGGTCAGATAGATCCTTCTGAATTTCTTGGAACAACATGTAGTCTGACTAACCCGGGCACCATCGGAACTGTTGCTTCGGTTCCGAGATTAATGATTGGTCAAGGGGTAATTATCGCAACTGGTGCAATTCAATATCCGGCAGAATATCAAGCTATGTCACCTGAGACTATTTCAACGCTTGGAATAAGTAAAATACTAACTATAACAAGTACTTACGATCATCGCATTATTCAAGGTGCTGAAAGCGGATTCTTTCTAAAAGAAATTCATGAAATGCTTTTGGGACAGCATAATTTTTATGATGAAATATTTATTGATTTAAAAGTTCCGTTGAAACCAATTAATTGGCAGACTGATATTCAACCACAAGGTTTTAACAAAAATGTAAATGTCGAGGAGATTGAAAAGCAGGCTAAAGTAATTCAATTGATAAACATGTTCAGGGTTCGCGGACATCTTGTTGCCAATATAGATCCACTCGGAGCAAACAGTGTTTTCCATCCAGAGTTAGATCCGTCATTTCATCGCTTAACTCTTTGGGATCTTGATAGAACCTTTGTTACCGGAGGATATGGCGGAATCAAAACCGCAACATTAAGAGAAATTCTTTCAAGTTTACAAAAAACTTATTGTGATAAAATCGGAGTTGAGTATATGCATATTCAAAATCCGGTTGAAAAGAGCTGGCTTCAACTTGTGATGGAAACTGTTGAAAATCGTCCGAATTATAAGGTGGAAACAAAAAAACAGATTCTGCAAAAGCTGATTGAAGCAGAAACTTTCGAGCATTTTATTCACAATAAATTTATAGGTCATAAACGCTTTTCTATCGAAGGTTCGGAAACTGTAATCGCAGCACTTGATTACTTAATTAATTATGCAGCCGATAACAATATTAATGAGATTGTTTTGGGGATGGCTCACCGCGGAAGATTAAATGTTTTAGCAAATATAATAGGGAAGCCTCTTGATTCTATATTTTCAGAATTTGAAGATATTATTGATCCAGATTCTTATGCTGGATCAGGAGATGTAAAATATCATCTTGGTGCGACCGGGAGTTATAAAACTACTTCAGGCAAAAATGTTTCAGTTTCTGTTACTTCAAATCCGAGTCATCTTGAATGGGTAAACCCTGTGGTTCAAGGAGTAGTTAGAGCAAAACAGACAAGGAAAAATGATAAAGAAAGAAATGTAATTATTCCGGTTCTTCTGCATGGTGATGCGGCATTTGCCGGGCAGGGTGTTGTTGCCGAAACATTAAATCTATCACAATTAAAAGGTTACAGAACGGGTGGAACAATCCACTTTATCGTAAATAACCAAATTGGTTTCACTACTACTCCGGAAGATGCGCGCTCATCAACTTATGCTACAGATGTTGCGAAGATGGTGCAGTCACCAATTTTTCATGTGAATGGTGATGATCCCGAGGCTGTTTTATGGGTAGTTAAAATAGCTTTAGATTACAGACAAAAATTTAATAAAGATGTAGTCATTGATGTCCTTGGTTATAGAAGACACGGACATAATGAAGGGGATGAACCCGGTTTTACTCAACCATTACTTTATAATAAAATTAAAAAACATGCTTCCGTTATGAAGCTTTACTCTAATAAATTAGTTTCAGAAAAGACTATCTCAGAAGAAGAACTGAAATCGACTTATGATGAATTTGAGAAGAAATTAAATTCAGCGCTCGAACGGGTTCAAAAGAAACATTACGATTTCAAAATAGATGTACCTCTAGCTGTTTCCAAGGAAAAGATTGCATCAATAAAACCGACTCATTCAACCAATCTTAGCAAAGTAGAACTTGATGAATTGATTTTGAGAAGTACAAGTATTGGTGAAAACTTCATTATCCACCCAAAACTTAAAAAGTTTCTTGAGAAGAGACGCGAGTTTATAAATGAAAATGGATTAGCTGATTGGGCGATGGGGGAGAATCTTGCTTTTGCAAGTCTGTTACGTGATGGAACCCCAATAAGATTAAGCGGGCAGGATAGCGTTAGAGGAACATTCAGTCAAAGACATCTCGCATTAACCGATATAAATACCGGAGAAGAATACTTACCTCTGAATGATATGTTTTCAAAGCAGGCAAAAATTGAAGCCCTTGATAGTCTCCTTTCCGAAGCGGCTGTAGTAGGTTTTGAATATGGTTATACAACCGCCGATCCTCTTTCGCTTGTAATCTGGGAAGCACAATTCGGTGATTTTGCAAATGGTGCTCAGGTAATTATTGATAATTTTATTGTTGCTTCATACGAAAAATGGAAATTGCAAAATAATCTTGTGATGCTTCTTCCGCATGGATTTGAAGGACAGGGACCTGAACATTCAAGTGCACGTTTAGAAAGATTTTTAATCCTTTGCGCACAAGATAATATGGAAGTCTGTTACCCAACTACACCTGCACAATATTTTCATCTTTTAAGAAGACATATTAAAAAAGCTGTTAGAAGACCATTGATTATTATGGCTCCAAAGAGTTTATTAAGATTGCCTGAAGCACGTTCAAAAAGAAATGAATTTTTAGAAGGAACTTTTCTTGAATTGATTGATGATGTAATTAATGTTGATATCAAGAAAATTAACAGAGTAATTCTCACCAGCGGAAAAATCTATTATGAATTAAATAAATACCGGATGGAAAATAAAATTTCTGATACAGTGGTAGTTCGGGTGGAACAATTTTATCCGTATGAAGGGAATCTATTTAGAGAACTATTTCAAAAATATTCTAAAGCAAAAAAAGTTATCTGGGTACAAGAAGAACCAAAGAATATGGGAGCCTGGAATTTCCTAAGTACAAGATTGACAGAAGATTTATCTGAAGGACAAAAACTTTATTATGCAGGAAGAAATGAAAGTGCTAGTCCTGCAGTCGGCTCTTTTAAAATTGCAGAAATTCAGCAGCAGAACATTATTAAAGAATCTTTTTCAAAATAGACTTGAGAGATTAATAAAAAAGAATTAGCTTTGCGAAGTGAAAATGCGAGCGTAGCTCAGTTGGTAGAGCATTAGCTTCCCAAGCTAAGGGTCGCGGGTTCGAATCCCGTCGCTCGCTCGATAAATATAAAAAAGTATTTGGTAATAAAACATTACATAATTATATTAGCAGTCTAAATTTTGAATGACCATTTTTGGGAGCATAGCTCAGCTGGTTCAGAGCACCTGCCTTACAAGCAGGGGGTCCTTGGTTCGAATCCATGTGCTCCCACAAGAAAAAGCCTTAAAACAACCCGTTTGAGGCTTTTTTGGTTTAAATTAAAATCTTATTGCTGTGACAATTTTTTTGAATCAGAGAGGTGACGGCATGGCGGGTATTAATACATATTCTTTTTTTCTCATTTATCTGTTATTCTTTTTAATAGGTTGTAATAACAATGTTAATAAACCAATTGATCAACCTGATATTAAATACAAAGTCGATGGAATTGTTTATTACGAAAACATGCCGTTAGCTAATGTTATTGTATTACTCGATACAAATACATGTAATACAGATTCTTTAGGGTACTTCTCTTTTGAAAATGTGGAAAGTAAAACCGCAAGACTAAACATTAATCACCCTCTTTATAAATCAATTGATACTACCATTATTATTAATAAAAATTATTCCTTTAGATTTGATATGTTCTACAGAAGCAACTCGTTTTTCCCACTCGCAATAGGTAATAAATGGTTTTACGCCGAGTCACGGAATACAAGGGACAAGCATTCGATTGAGGTATTGGAGGAAGAATTAATAGGTGGTAAATATTATTTCAAACTTTTAAATAAGTTTTATAGAACTGATTTAATGGATACATCAAAGTATTTTACATATATGTCTATCGAAAATGATTCATTATTTGAATTAAACTGTGATCAGACTGGATTACTCGCCCCATTCAATACCGCAATTTATGATACCTTCATCTATAATAATGGTTGTAATGTAAGTTATTATGGAATACCATTCGAGAAGGATGGTGATGTGCTAAAAATTTATTATACACCATCAGTATTGGTTTTTGATGCATGGACTTATCGTTATTTTCAAAAAGGTATAGGGATCATTAAACGAGAGACGGCATGGGCGAAATTTTACTTAGAAAAATTTGAAATAAAGTAATCATGTTAAATATTAAAAAATTGTAGAAATTAAAAAATAAACAAATCGGGTTCATAGTTAGAAATTTCTAAATAGTAATTAACACGGAGCTAACGTTTTAACATCATGTACCAATGGGATAACACGCCGTTAACAGCTGAAAAGGTTATGAAAATCCGCAATTTATTTTTTCTTTTAATATTCAGTTTAATTTTTAGCGGTTGTGCACTTTATCCTCCAATTTCTGAATCATTAATATTCAAGGATAATTCAAATGCTGACTACACTGATAAAACATATTCTTTCTACAGAATTTCATTTTCCAATTTAATTGTTAATCCTGCTATTCCAAATAAGTACCTGGACAAAAACAATATAGAACTATTATCAAATTCGTTAAACAGATTATGGTTAGTTGGTTTATCAAACTTTGGAGTTTTATATCGATTAAATAATAGTTTTTATATAGGATTTAATACAGGTTTGATATTTAATACAGGTATAGATTTTACCTTCGAAATTGTTGATGATTATTTTATTACAGCTGAGGCTACTCTTCTGACTAATTATGAATTAATAATTCAAAAGAGAATTATAAATAATGTCGATTTTATTAATACAATTGGTATTATTTACAGACACGATAGACTTGGGTTTAGTGAAAATTTAATGAATAATGCAATAAATTTTTATACAAATTCAGTAGGCGTCAGAAGTCTCAATGGTTTTAATCTACTTAACAATGAAATGATTTTAGAAATATCTCTTCTTTATGTAAAGGAATATAATACCGGTATTATCAATTTAGGTTTTTCATACAACTTGTATAATTTGTTTAAATAAGAAGTATAAGAGTCTCACAGGACCTCCTAAAATGTGTTGAAATAGAAAGTAAACAAATCGGGTTTGTAAATAGGAATTTATAGATGCTAATCAACATAGCACTTGTGTTTTAATATGACAAGTAGTTATAATTCATTCAATAATTTTCAATAAATTAATTAGAAAAATTGTTAAAGATATTTCCTTTTCGGAAAAATTATGTTAGAGAAAGAAAAGGGAAAATGAGAATAGTATGAAGAAAATTAAAGGTCTTTTCAGATTAATGCGTTTTGAGTTGCCTTTTTCTGCCGGGGTTTGCGTTGTCTTGGGGCAGTTGTTTGCATTAGGTCAGTTTCCATCGCTCTTTATTACTATCTTTGGATTTACTTCTGTCTTTTTAATCTCTGCCTCAATTTTGGTATTCAATGATTATTTAGATTTTGAGACAGATAAAATTAATGCACCCGACCGTCCAATCCCTTCGAATCAGGTTTCACTTTCAGAGGCTTTATATTTTTCAATCGTATTATTAATAGCCGGATTATTAATCAGTTTTTTTCTAGCTCAACCCGTCCTTTATATATCGATAGTTTTAGCAGTTATTGGATTTCTATATAACCGATATTTTAAAAAAAGTGGATTACCCGGAAATTTAATGGTCAGTTTTTCGGTTGGGATGACTTTTATTTTTGGTGGTGCAACTGTCGGACTCCCTTTTAATGAAACAGTTTTATTTTTCGGATTGATTGCTGCGTTAATAGATTTGGGAGAAGAAATTGCGGCGGATGCAATGGATATTAAAGGTGATTTACTGATTGACTCAAATTCATTAGCAATTAAGTACGGAAAACAGACTGCTCTTAGAGTAAGCAGTTTCATTTTCCTAATTGTTGTTTTACTTACTCCGATTCCATTTATTTTAAATTGGTTCACTCTCATTTATATGACACCAATTGCAATTATGGATTTATCAATTGCTTATTCAACAGTAAAATTATTAAAGAGTAAAAATGAAGAAGGACGAAAATTTATTCGATGGATTTATCTTGGAGCTACTGCCGGATTAATTATATTTCTTATGATGAGACTTATGGAAGTATAGATTTATTGTATAACCTGTTATAACATCACAATTCTTACAGTTTTTTAGAATAGTAGAGATCTCACGTGATGATATGAATTGGCTTCCAAAAGTAAAAAAAAAAGATTTTTTGGCTTTTGATTATTGATGGGGCACTTAAAATTATTTTTATGATTCGGAGATAAAACTGAAACAGAAATTGAGAGAGGAAGAATTTCAGATTTATTAAGTCAACTGTTTAACTAAGGGAAAAGATTCGGTACAATTCGAAGTATTTAATTTAAATTGATTATGAACAAAACATTGAGCATATTAAAGCATGAATCTCAGTAAAACTCAAAATCAATAGTGACAGTTCAGGTCTCCCGGCTGTTCAAATTAAAGAGTGAATAGGAGTTGAGTATTGCTGTTCCCAAAGTCTAGTCTAGGAAATTATTTAATAAAATTTGCCGTAATTGAATGCAAGTCGAAATTGTTTGAGTATATTTGAATTTATTATTAAAAATAATCATCGGGAAATGAAATCGGTCGTTAAATGATTTCGCTTAAACGGAATAAATATTTTAGCATTCTAAGCAGCTTTATTGTTGTTGTAATGCTATTCCTTCAAGTTGTACAGAAACATGAGGCGCAGAACCACTTTGATCAAAAGTTGAGGGAATTGAATATTGAAAATATTATTGCTGAAATTAATTTCAGTAATACTGTTCCGAAAAATACCTCACAAAGACAAATCAGTGAACTGAACATATCTCATCTGCATAATTATTTCGACAGGTATGACTTAATATCTCTCCCGGGGATTACTGATTCAAAGAAAATCTATGGCGGCAGTTTTTCTGTATGTCACAGATTCAAAACTTTTTTATCCAGCCATTTTTCCACCAGCACTTAAAGTTCCTTTCAATTAACCGAATAATTTTTTTTAACTATTCAATCTAAGACAAGAGACCTAGCCTAGGATCAAGGTTTATTTAGAGCATTTATTTGCTTTAACTAAATCAAGATTAACGATAGTGGCTTTAGGTTACTTCGGAAAGAATAAATAGAGATTTAATTGAAATAAAATTTGAAAGGAATTGCTCTATGGAAAATAACGTGAAAAAAAATAGTTTTTGGGAGGATCTCCCTTTTTACTCATTTATTGGAATGCTAGGAATTAGTCTGGTTGGTATAATTCTTTATGTCCTTTGGGTGATGATAATAGAATAAGTAAAATGTATTTCAAAATTCTTCCCCTTTTTAAAGACAAAAAGGGGAAGAAACTATTTGGAAATTTGCGTTATATGATTTTTACAAATTCAGGAGAGGTAAGAAGTCTCAATGGTTTTAATCTCCTTAAGAACGAAATGATTTCAGAAATATCCCTTTTTTATGCTCGGGAATTATAATATTGGGATTATCAATTTAGGTTTTTCGTACAACTTGGATAATTTGTTTAGATAAACACTTAAAAAGTCCAGCTTGATTACCTTAAAAGTGTAGAAATAGATTATAATAAATCGGGTTCTGGATAGGAATCTATAGATAATAATAAACAGGGTTCTTGTGTTTAAAACAGTTGTATCTCGACATTCATAAATGAATTGTGTAAAAATAGTTCATCTAAAAAAGTATCTATTTCCACAACCGGAGGATGGTTAAACACCGGGGACTGTTCTTTATATTTTTTTGAGATCAGTAAATCTTACTTCTTTGTTTTTACAATTCTTAATCCAATTATTTGAATATAATTTGTGGTCTCATCGACCATACGTCTATATACATAACAATTGCCGGGTCCATAAAAAAATGAACCACCACGAATTACCTGTTGGTAATCGTCAGTGTTTTTAGGATTAATCTCGGGAGACTCTTCATAGAACTCATCATCAAAATTATCCCAACACATTTCATCTACGTTTCCGCTCATGTCATAAATCCCAAGTTCATTCGGTTTTTTTGTCCCGACAGGTTTAAGATTTTGATCGGTATTCTTATCGTACCATGCTACAACATCAACCTCATCACTCCCACTAAAAGTAAAACCTTTACTTAGTTTCCCACCACGGGCTGCATACTCCCACTCAGCTTCAGTAGGGAGACGGTAACCATTTGCTTCGAAGTTGCATTCAGGCAAACTCGAACCCCAGGTGTTTGCTTCCTCAATATTTGTTTTACCATCGATTGAATAACAAGGAGTAAGTCCTTCATTTATGCTTTTCTTATTACAGTAAGCAAGAGCTGAATAAAAATCGATATGATGAACAGGATAATTGGGTCCAAGTTTTTTATAAGGGGTATCATCCCCCATAAGTGATTGCCATTCACCTTGAGTCACTTCATATTTTCCGATGTAAAAACTGTTTAACGTAACTTTATGAACGGGTTGTTCTGAATCCTCACCATCTTCGCTTCCCATCATAAAACTTCCCCCATCAACTAGAGCAAATTCATCTTTATGCTGTTTGTTGTTTTCTTGAACAAACAATAATGATGATACAACTAAGAGAACTGATATTATTAAGCGCATAAAATTTCCTAAAAATGTGGCGTTAAAAATAATAATATCAAGATCAATTTGTCCAAATTATTTTTCCACGTTAGTGTAAATTCTAGTAACCTACCCAAAGAAGGATGAAAGTAATTGTGATTAACCGTAATTTAACAACTCGAAAAAATATAAATGATGCGAATCTGATTAATACTATTTAACAAATAATGGTCAGTTTATGAATTCTGAATTAGAACAAATTTTGATTAGCTGCTATAAAGAAGAGATGATTTCATTTCTAACAAAACGTGGGGATTTGTTTGATGATGCAATTGAATTGGCACTTTCAGATGAGCAGCCGTTTGCGTGGCGTGCAGCCTGGTTATTGTGGAGTTGTATGGAGAATAATGACAAACGCATTAAGAAGCATCTGTCGAAAATTGTGAACGCAGTGAAATTAAAAAATGATGGTCATCAACGGGAATTACTAATAATATTGTCAAAAATGGAATTAAGTTCAAAACACGAAGGGGTGTTGTTCGATATTTGTATGAATGTGTGGGAACAGATAAGCAAAAGCCCTTCGGTAAGAATGACGGCATTTAAGTTCATTATCAAGATAGCCCAAAAGCATTCGGAATTAAAAAGAGAGATTCTGTTTCTTGTTCAAGATCATCTTTTAGAATCATTATCGCCCGGAGTTAAAAGATCAATCTCAAAGATGATGAAAGAATTTGATTTAGAGCTTGGTTAATAAAAAGAATTTTTAAAACTCAATACTTGTATCGTAAATGCATTTAATAAATGGCAGCTTCAGTTAACTTTCTAAGATAAAATAGAAATTGAGATACATGCTGTTCGCAAAATCTTTCAATCAAGTATCAACTCAGATTTTCGTATTTCTTAGTTTTTGAACCAATTCAATTGATGGTCGTGCATCTTGAATACCAAATCCATTTCCTTTTAATGTATCTTCATAAACTCGGGTATGCAAATCAGTAAATCCCTCGCTAAACTGAATTTCTTCGTCATTCATTGTAATGGAACGGAATGTCGGTTTTCCTGCACTTTTTGTCTCATCAGGTAGATCATTTTTGTCCAAAGATAAATACCATTCAACATCAGCATTTTTAAGAATTATTTCGCCTCTCATTTTATCATTTTCTTTAAGTAGGAGAGTTGAAGTTTCAACTTCTCCAAAAAGCCAAATTAGCATATCAAAGAAATGAATACCGATATTAGTTGAAATACCCCCCGATTTTTCAATGAGACCTTTCCATGAGTAGTGATACCATAATCCGCGTGATGTAATGTAATTTAGTTTAACCTTATATTTCTTTTCGATTTTAGTGCTGCTCAGTTTTTTCTTCAGTTCTTGTAATGCCGGATGAACTCTTAGTTGTAATATTGTCCAAACGCGCGAACTTGATTCACGTTCGAGTTCTTCTAAAGCGTCAAGATTCCATGGATTTAATACCAATGGTTTTTCGCAAATAGCATCGGCGCCTAACCTAAGTGCAAGTCTAATATGTGCATCGTGTAAATGGTTGGGGGCGCAAATAGTAAGATAATTAAGATGCTCTTCTTCGCTACCTCTTCTTAACATATCCAGGAATCTGTCGAATCTTTCAAATTCAGTAAAAAAACTTGTTTCAGGAAAGTAACGATCGAGTATTCCAACTGAATCATGTGGATCGACTGCTGCGATCAGTTTATTACCGGTATCTTTTATTGCTTGTAAGTGTCTGGGAGCTATATAACCCGCTACTCCGGTTATCGCAAAATTTTTCATGCTATCCTTTTTGTACTTTTAAATCTCTTATCAAATATATAACAAATTGAGGAAATTGAAAAAATGATAATACTGATATGCCGATTAATGAGAACATTACAAAAAATATTAATGTCATCAAGGCACGAGGACTCAAAGAATTTCCATAGGGTCATATCAAGTAATCCGGATTATTGTTCATCGGCTTTTATTTTATTTCAGGATTTGATAGAATAATGATAATTTAGTACTACAATTTTAAAATTATTTTCGGAGCAGAAATGGAATTTCTTAAAACTTTAGGAATTGAAGAAAAAAATTATGGCGCATCAACGGGTCGTGAATGGCTTACAACAACATCTGAGGGAGAATTAAAAATCAGTTCACCTGTGGATGGGAAATTTATTGCTTCTGTTTATCAAGGTTCGCAAGCCGATTATGAATTAATAATTAATAAATCAAAAGAAGCCTATTTGGAATGGCGTAAAATGCCGGCTCCTAAAAGAGGGGAGATTGTTAGGCAAATCGGATTGAAGTTACGTGAATATAAAGAATCTCTTGCTGCTCTTGTCTCTTATGAGATGGGAAAATCTCTTCAAGAAGGTTTAGGCGAAGTTCAAGAAATGATTGACATTTGTGACTTTGCAGTAGGACTGTCACGCCAATTGTATGGTTTTACAATGCACTCAGAAAGACCAAGTCATCGTATGTATGATCAATATCATCCATTGGGAATAGTTGCAACTGTTTCAGCATTTAATTTTCCCGTTGCTGTATGGTCATGGAATGCAATGATTGCTGCTGTTTGTGGAAATGTTAATCTTTGGAAACCTTCATCAAAAGTACCGTTAACAGCTGTTGCCGTTCAAAAATTGACTGCTCAAGTTCTTGCTGATAATAATTTACCTGAAGGAATATTTTCTTTAATAGTCGGTAAAGGTTCTACGATTGGTGAAAGATTATTAAATGATAAAGATATTCCTCTAATTTCTGTTACCGGTTCAACACCTGTAGGAAAACATGCAGCAGAAGTTATTGCAAAAAGATTTGGTCGTGTAATACTTGAACTTGGCGGTAATAATTCGATAATTATTACTCCAGATGCTGATTTAAAAATTGCTGTTCCGGCTGTAGTTTTCGGTGCTGTTGGAACTGCGGGACAAAGATGTACTTCAACACGAAGATTGATTATTCATGAATCTATTTATGATAAAGTGAAGGATGTAGTTGTAAAAGCATATTCAAGTTTAAGAATCGGAGATCCGCTTGATCAAAATAATCATGTTGGTCCATTGATTGATAAAAATGCAGTTACTGTTTTCCTTAATGCTATTGAACAGGCTAAGATTCAAGGAGGTAAAGTATTATTTGGTGGTGAGCCATTATCAGGCGAAGGTTATGAATCGGGTTGTTATGTAAAACCGGCGTTAATTGAGGCTGAAAATCATTATCATATAGTTCAAGAAGAAACATTCGCACCTATTCTTTATCTTATAAAATATAGTGGTGAAGTAACCAACGCAATAGAGTTGAATAACAATGTAGTACAAGGATTGTCCTCATCAATATTTACAAATAATTTACGTGAAGCTGAAGAGTTCTTATCAGCATGGGGATCCGATTGCGGAATTGCAAATGTTAATATTGGTACTTCCGGAGCTGAAATAGGTGGAGCATTTGGTGGTGAAAAAGAGACAGGCGGCGGTCGTGAGTCCGGTTCGGATTCATGGAAATTATATATGAGACGACAGACCAATACTATCAATTATGGAAAAACTTTACCTTTAGCTCAAGGAATTAAATTCGAACTTTAGTTCAGATCTTTATGCAGTTTTATTGAAAAATAATTTTCAGAGAAGATAATGCAACGAACAATTCCTCAAATGTTTGAAAATAGTGTCTCAAAATATTCTAAAAATATTTTGATGTGGGAAAAACGTACCGATAAATATGAAGGTACGACTTACAAAGAGATACATAAGTTAGTAAGAAGTTTTGCAGCAGGTCTTTTAAGTTTAGGATTAAATAAAGGAGATCGTGCTGCGCTAATTTCAGAAGGTAGAAATGATTGGGTGATGAGTGAGCTTGCAGTACTTTACATCGGGGCTATTAACGTCCCGATTTCTGTAAAGATAGATGAACTCTCTGATTTGAAATTTAGAATCTCCCATTCAGGGTGTAAATTTGTTATTGTTTCGGGGAATCATTTCCATAAAATCAAGAAGATAAAAAATGATCTGCCCGAATTAGAAAAGATAATTTTACTTGATGCTCAAGCAACTTATGACAAAGATGAAATCTTTAAAGATGATATCTTCAATCATGGCAATGCTTTTCTCAATGAGCATGAAAATGATTTTAATAAAATTGTCAATTCTATAACCGAATCAGATTATGCAAACATCTGTTATACTTCCGGGACAACTGCAGATCCTAAAGGGATAGTTTTAACCCACCGTAATTATACTTCTAATGTAGAACAGGCAACTTCATTGTTACCGATTCCCGAATCTTATTGTTCTTTATTGATTTTACCATGGGATCATTCATTTGCACATACAGCCGGAATCTACACCCTTATGAAAAACGGGGCGAGTATGGCTTCAGTACAGATAGGTAAAACACCACTCGAAACTTTGAAGAATGTTCCGATAAATATAAAAGAAATAAAACCGACCTTTCTTTTGAGTGTCCCGGCTTTGGCTAAAAATTTCAGAAAAAACATTGAAAAAGGAATTAGAGAAAAAGGGGAAAAGGTTGAAAAACTATTCAACAAAGCTTTAAATTTAGCATACGAGTATAATGGTAACGGCTTCAACCGTGGAAGTGGATTTAAATTCTTAAAAAAACCTCTCTACAAATTATTCGATAAAATTATTTTTAGTAAAATCCGTGAAGGTTTCGGGGGTAAGTTAGAATTTTTTATTGGTGGCGGTGCATTGCTTGATATCGAATTACAAAAATTTTTCTATGCAATCGGAATCCCGATGTTTCAAGGATACGGGTTATCGGAAGCAGCGCCGATAATTTCAGCAAATGTTCCTGCTAAACATAAACTTGGTTCCTCGGGATCTATTGTAGAGAATTTAGAAATTAAAATTTGTGATGATAAAGGAAATTCCCTCAAAATCGGAGAACGAGGCGAGATTGTTGTAAAGGGGGAAAACGTGATGGTCGGTTATTGGAAAAACGAAAAAGCTACCAAAGAAACTCTACGTGATGGTTGGTTATATACGGGTGATTTAGGTTATATTGATCATGATGGGTTTTTATATGTTCTTGGACGAAGTAAAAGTTTGTTGATTGGGAGCGATGGTGAAAAATATAGCCCGGAAGGTATTGAAGAGATGATTACCGAGCATTCACCATTTATTGAACAAATAATGCTTTACAATAATCAATCTCCTTATACGACAGCATTAATTGTTCCGAATAAAGATGCAATTTTTAATTATATTAAGATTAATAACATTGATATTAAAACTGAAACAGGACAAGATTCGATTTTGAAAAAGATCGAATCTGAAATCGATGAATTTAAATCCGGAGGGAATTATGCAAATATGTTTCCCGAAAGATGGCTTCCTTCAGCAATAGCAGTTCTAGGTGAGGGTTTTACGGAACAGAATAAGTTTCTTAATTCAACTCTAAAAATGGTTCGCGGGAAAATTGTTGAGTTCTACCAAAGACGCATAGATTACCTTTATACTGTGGAGGCAAGGAATATTTGTAATTCACAAAATCGAAATATTATCGGAAGGTTATAGGAAATTTTTAGACTTAAATTCAAAATTATTGAGATGGGGTATTTTTTCTCGAAATTTTAATTTATCTTTCGTTTCAATAGTTATATACTGGTTTAATTAGAAAAGTAAAAAAAAATGATTATCGATCTATATTTGGTGTAGAAATGGGAAATCAGCAAATTATTTTAATAATGTTATCTTTTATTGTTACAGGGTTAGCAATCGCCCTCGGTATCAAGTACTATGAATCATGGAAAGTTGATTCAGAGCGATCACAAATAATAACAAAAGCTAATGTGATTGCTGACTTTGCCGATGCATATTATCTTAAACCCATACAATTAGGGGGTGGAGGAAACTCGTAC
>JAGUXE010000064.1 GCA_020061995.1 Ignavibacteriales bacterium
CATCGATATTGACGCAACAGTAACTTGATTCTTCTCCCCAAACATTGCATATGTTATATGACCGCCATCTAATTGCCCAACCGGAATCAAATTCATAGCTGTGACAAATAAACCAAACCAACCGACGCAAAGATATGGATAATGATACATCTCATTCATTGGTGGTATAAAATCATTTGCTGATGTAAAAATCTGACTTAACATGTAATACAATAATGAACTTCCAAATTCTAGGTGAAGACCGCCTTTACCATACTCTGCAGTAAAGTAGTCTGGATGAATCGAAAGGATATATTCTTGGGGAGGTAAATTCGAAAAACCATAAATCAATATAAATAAACTAGCAAAAAAACCTGCGATAGGACCGGAGACCCCGATATCAAACAAAGCTGTCTTATTACCAATAGCTTCCTTAGTTTTAATAACTGCCCCCATCGTTCCAAAATTTAGAAATCCCTCTAAGGCAGGAAACGGAATAAAATATGGAAGTGTTGCCTTTACCCCATGATATTTTGAGGCGAAATAGTGCCCGAATTCATGGGTTGCTAGAATAAATAATATAGAAATTGAATATGGCAATCCCATTATCAATTCTGATAATTCAAACTTGGTTCCGAATCCTCTTATCCATTCTGCTCCTGCTATTGTGGTTGTAAAAAAAGTCACAATGAACAGGACTATTGGCAACAAGAATTTTGTTTTTTCAGTTGGGGTTGCAGATTCAATATTTTTTTGATCGTGCGAAAAAAACGGATCGTTTAAATTTTCACTCATTTATTAAAAATCAAGATTAAATGAGATCGCAGTATATTTTTCATTATAATCGAAATACTCCCCATGAATACTTTTCCCCTGAAAATGATTAACCATAACACTAAAACCTGCACTATTATATTTCCCAAATTTGATACCGACATTTAAAGAATTATTCCCTTCGTATTTTTCAATTTTTGCAAGTTTAAAGTCATATGCAATAAAAGGTGAAATATTAAAGAAGTTTAAATTAGTAAAATAATATTCTATTCCCACCTGATAGAGCTGTTTACCAAGTGATGTTGGCACCACATGTATCAAATGAGTAATGCCGACGTAACCTCTGAATTCATCAAATTGAATGAACGGGAAAATTTCGATAAACTCCCTACTATAAACTCGTGGATACCTTCCACCTTTCCAAGATGATGTCGGGTTGTCATAATGTCCATCAACAAAATGGGCACTAATGTGACTTAAACGAAAGCGTAAACCATAAGTAAAATCATCCATAACAAATTTATAGCCAAAATTAATTCCAAAGAGATAATCAATAGCATCAACCGGAAAATGGAATTCGTTTTCACCTCGTAACTTCGTAAAGGTAAACAAATCTGCACCAAATGACAAGATTCGATTCTCTTCAATTTTATAGTGAAATATTTCTCTCGAATTACCAATATCTAAACGAAGTTCATTTTCCCCTTTCTTAAACAAAAAACCTAATTTCGGTTCTAAAGCATTTGCATTGAATGGTTTAATATTTAATTCATTCGGGAAGAAATTAAAACGACTCTGTCCCAAAAGAGAACTAAAACATAAAACTATTAATAAAAAGTATAACCTCATTCTTTAACCTGAGCATTTGGAAAACTGTTTTTAGGAAAATATTTCTGCTTTATAAGTTTTTGATAGCTATATCTAATTTTGGATGGTAAACTTATTAAACCGTAACGATTCGTCGGAAAAGCAAAAGAGGGTTCGAAATAGCAATTTACAGTACATCCCTCACAGAAATCAAATCGTCCCTCCATTTTCATTAACTCTTTTAACTTAAGAGAATTTCTAATTTCTTTAATCGGTCTATCGATTTTGATTCTTTCATTTCCAAAATGATAACATGGTAAAATAATTTCATCATCAGGTGAAATTACTATTACTCTGCTGACAGCTTTACAGAGTGGTTTCTCACGCTTGTTGCCACCATTCTTTCGCAATTCAAGATAGGCTTGGTTCAAATAAATATTCGATTTCCCTTTAATAAAATTTTCTATGTATTGTATCGCGGTATCACTTAATCCCGGATTTCCAAAATAACTAAAAACCGGATTAACTATTAATACTAAATCATACTTCAATGCCAACTGATGCATCTCCGGTAAGGATTCAAAAGTTTCATTTGTTACAGTAAATAAAATGTCAGGGAACTCACCAAGTTGTTTAGCCAATTCTATGCTTTTTATGACCGATTGAAAGCAATCAACTCCTCGTATTTTGTTGTGAATTTCTTCAGTAGGCGAATCTAAAGAAAAATGAAGCAGGTTAACTTTACCCGCTAACCTCTCAGCATATTTGTGGTAAAGTAATCCATTTGTGGTTATGCTTGTCTGCAATTTTTTTGAATTAGCGAACTCAACCATTTCTACAATATTTTTATGAAGAAGAGGCTCACCTCCTGTCAAATCTAAAAACTTAACTCCGAGTTTAGCAATCTGTTCAACGTTATTATAGAAATTATTGATATCAGCAAATTTGGTATTTTTAAATTCTGTGTGATCACCAAAATGACAAAAATCACAATAGGCATTACAACGATATGTAACATAATAATTACATAAAAGCAGCATTAATACTCTCTTCCCTTCCAAACAACTTTTTGGCTAAGTATTACCGCAATTGGTAAAGCCGCAACATATAAGAGATAGTACAATTGAAATGTTAGAAAGTATTTCATCACTCTCTCATTCTTTAGTTTTTTAGTAACATAGTGTAACAACTGGAAATCTAGTAGCAACTTAAACAATATTAGAATTATTGCTGATGAAGAAAAAAAGAATGGGGTAAGCAAAATCATCATGTGAGTTAGAAATCCGGTAGCAACAACAAAAAAACCTGCAAATGGTGCTTTTAATCCGCCTACAGCCCATCTCTTTTTTTGATGATATAATTCTGCAACCGATTTACAAGGATTTGAAACTACCATTCCTTCACTGTCCATCGGATAGATAATTTTATATTTCTTCAATTTATGAATAGCCATCAACAGATTAAAGTCTTCAGTAACACTGAAGGGAATATTTTCATAACCACCTACTTCATCGTATACTGATTTACGATATGACATATTATTTCCCATGCAACTCAGCGGTTTTTTCAAATTGATTGTCCCTGATGATACTGTGAGTAAATAAAGGAAATCAAGATTTTGCATTCCGGTGAAATGTCCGTCGAATTGTTGTGAAGTAAATCCATTCACAACTGCAACATCAGGCTGGTAATAAGAGACCAATGTCTTTGCCCAATTTCTATCGACGGCACAATCCGCATCGGTTGTCAAGATTATTTCTCCTTTTGCCATTTCAATAGCATTTGCTAGAGCGTTAGTTTTTCCCTTTAATTTTCCAATTTCTTTTTTAGTAACGATTTTTTTAAACACTGGTTTGTCAATAATAAAATTGTCGATAAGTATGCCGGTTCTATCTGTTGAGTTATCATCAACAATGATTATTTCCAATTGTTTTTCAGGA
>JAGUXE010000123.1 GCA_020061995.1 Ignavibacteriales bacterium
ATAGGGGGATGTACAGGTTCTTTTGTTTCAGAGGATGGCTTAATTATTACAAATCATCATTGTGTTTTTGATTATATAAGTCGTGCAAGCAGCGTTGAAAATAACTATTTAGAAAATGGTTTTCTTGCTGAAAATAAATCTCAAGAAATTCCTGCGCAAGGTTCAACTTGTAAGATAACTGAATCTTATGAAGATGTTTCCGAAGCGATTCTAAATGCAGCTAATCAAGCATCAGATGTTGCAGAAAGAACAAAAGCTATTCAAAAAAAGAGTAAAGAACTTATTGAAGAAGCTGAAAAACAGGATCCGACCATAAAAGCTGAAGTCTCAGAAATGTTTATTGGTAAAACTTACATTTTATTTAAATACAGAATTATTAAAGATGTCCGCTTAGTTTACTCCCCGCCAAAATCCATTGGCGAGTTTGGCGGCGAAGCAGATAATTGGGTTTGGCCTCGTCATACTGGCGATTTTTCTTTTGTTCGTGCTTATGTTGCCCCGGATGGAAGTAGTGCAAATTATTCTAAAGAGAATGTCCCGTTCAAACCCAAAAAATATTTGAAGGTTAATCCGAACGGTGTTGAAGAAAATGATTTCGTTTTTATCCTTGGCTATCCGGGAAGAACCTTTAGACATCAGCCTTCGCAGTTTATTCAATACCAAGAGAAGTTTTTACTTTCCTATACGGCTGATTTATATACCTGGATGATGGATGAGTTTAAAAAACTGGGGGACAAGGATCCCGAGATGGAGTTAAAACTTTCTTCAAGAATAAAGGGGCTTGCTAACACGCAAAAGAATTATCTAGGTAAACTAAAAGGATTAAGACGTCTTTCACTAGTAGAGCGTAAACAAAAAGAGGAAACAGAGTTAAAGCAACTTCTATTGTCGAATAAGAATTTGAGCGAAAAATATTCTTCTCTTTTTGAAGATATATCTTCTGTATATAATGAAATATTTGAACTTGGCCGATTTCAAATTCTCTATCCTCAATTGATGAATAACAATATGATAATGAGAGTCGGCAATGCTTTGATCGATTATTCTGAAGAAATGTCAAAACCCGATAGTGAAAGAAAAACTGCTTTCTCAGAGAAGAACTTGCCTGCATTTCTAGATAGAGTTAATCTGACTTTCTCTGATTTAAATCCCGTCGTGGAAAAATTAACTTTAACAAAAATGTTAAGTGATGCATCAAAATATCCGGAGATGAAATTATTTCCTCCATTTAGGAATTTAGATTCAGAAATCGAAAAATTTGTTGAAAATCTTCTAATTAAAACTGAATTAAAAACTGTTGAGGATTTTGATCGTTTAAAATCTAAGTCAATTGAAGAACTGAAAGAAATGAATGATCCCCTTCTCTCTTTTTTATTTGAATTAAGAAATGAATTCAAACCCTTCACAAAAAAGAATGATGAACGTAACGGAAAGTTGAATATTCTTCTTGCTAAATATCTTGAAGTTAAAAAAGAATGGCAGGAGAAAACTTTTGTGCCTGATGCCAACAGCACTTTACGTTTAACTTATGGTAATATTAAAGGATATTCCCCCGTTGATGCAACATATTACAAACCAATCACAACATTAGCTGGAGTTATTGAGAAGAGTTATAGCGGGGGTGAGTATGTTATTCCGAAAAAATTAAAAGAGATGTATGATAAAAAAGATTTCGGAAGATTTAAAAATAAAAAACTAAACGACGTTCCCGTCGCAATACTTTATAATACGGATACATCAGGCGGAAATTCCGGAAGCCCTATTATGAATGCAAAAGGAGAAATCATCGGTGTAAATTTTGACCGCGCTTTTGAGGCTACAATAAATGATTATGCCTGGAGTGAAGATTACAGCCGTTCAATTGGTGTTGATATAAGATATGTTTTATGGGTAACACAAAAAATTGGGGGCGCTGATTATCTTCTAAAAGAAATGGGTGTTGAATCAGAATAATGGAATGAGCAATGGTTTGAAAAAGGCGGTCTTAATGATCGCCTTTTTTTATATACGAAAAGCAATTCCTGCTTGAATTGATACAAATGCTCTTGCAATATATTTTGTTCTTATTCTGTTATAACGGGCATTAACATCAACATCAAAGAACGGAGTCATGTTCATTCTAAAACCTAAGACAGGGGAAAACCCGAATTTGGTTTCGGTTTCCTCGGCAGATAAAGTCCCCAATAAACCGTAATCAATTTCCAAATAATATTTTGAGTGATATAGGCCGGCATCAAATCCTACATATGGAATAAAATCTACATCCGTGAAATTAAATCGAGCCCCCACAAGAATTGGGACAGTCTCAAATCTGAAATTGTAATCAGGAAGGTCTTCCTTAAATCCGCATTTATAATATCCTATGGAACCGGTCAATTCAAAATTTGTATAAAAAACAGTCGTGCTGAAATTTACATTTGTTCCAAAACCAACATCAACGGCATCTTCAAAAAAACCGGCAGGGATAGCAACCGAACCTTGAGAGCCAATTCTCATCTGAGGGAATAAATTGATTGAGGTAAACATTAAAATTAATAGTAGTGTTTTATATGTACTGTTTTTTTTCATTAATAATTCAGTTCTCGGAAAATATTGTTACAAAGGAAAATTTGTCAAATAGTTGATGGGAAAATAGTAATAATATTTTTCAAAACCATTAACCAGACTTAATCGAAGCACTAATTGATAATTATTTTTTTTGTTAATGAAAAAATCTTTATTCCAAACAAATTAATGTTTATTTTCACGAAGAATTATTTTTCAGATTGAAAACATCAGGCAGTTGTATTGAGAAAATTATCCGGAACTTTTTTTACAAACTTATTACTACTATATGTAGCCATTTGTTGCAGTTCATTAACATACAGTCAACATTCATCAGTTACGATTAATGGCGTAGTTACCGAAGCCGTAACGGGGGAAGTCCTCATCGGAGCAAACGTATTAGTCTACAACGATAGTTTGAAATCATCCAGTCCATTGCGCGGTGGAGCAACTAACCGGTATGGATTCTATTCACTTCCGGGAATTCCAATCGGAACATATTTCCTATTTATCACAAGTATTGGGTATGAAACAATTCAGAAGAAAATTGTTATTACTGCAACTTCAGCTTCACTGAGGTTTGATTTTAAACTGATTAAACAAGCAGTGCAATTAGATGAAGTACTGGTTCAAGATAAAAAGACAGGCTTCACTGAAACAACAAGTACAATAGAAGTTGAACCGTATGTTGTTAAACAACTCCCGTCAATCGGTGGTGAGACAGATGTGTTCCGCGCATTACAATTACTTCCCGGAGTTACGGCTGCCACAGAAATTTCAACCGGAATTTATGTTCGTGGCGGTTCACCTGATCAAAACCTTACATTAGTTGATGGTGTTGTTGTTTATAACCCTTCTCATTTAGGTGGATTTGCATCCACTTTTAATTCAGATGCACTTCAAAACATCAAACTTATGAAAGGGGCTTTTCCCGCTGAGTATGGTGGACGACTTTCCAGTGTGCTTGATGTTACGATGAGAGAAGGGACGAAGGAAAAATTTGTAGGAACAGCCGGTATAAACATGATCTCTTCACGTGTAACTCTTGAAGGTCCGCTTGAAGATAAAGCAACCTATGTTTTATCGGGAAGAGCTATGTACCTCGATAAAATTCTTCCAATGATACCTAATGCCGATCCGATACCACGCTATAATTTTTATGATCTCAACGGAAAAGTTAATTATCAAATTTCAGAAACAAATAAAATATCAGTCAGTGGTTTTTTTAGCCGTGATAACTTAACTGATCCTCCGGCAAATAAAGATGTCGGCTTTGATATCTCATGGGGAAACTCAACAGTTAATCTAACTTGGACAAGCATCAATTCAGCATCAATATTTACAAATACTTCGTTGATGTATACGAATTATTCTTTTGCAACTCTTCTTAAAGACAAACTTACTCTGAAAGATCCTTTGGATTTTTACACTTCATCTGTAATCAATGATTTTCTATTAAGAAGAGATATGCAAATATTTGCAGGTGAAAATCATACAATAAAAACAGGTGCTGAAGTTGTTTATCACAATTTTTCTACAACAACAAGCGACTATTTTATTCAAGAATTAAAATATAAAGAGAGCTACGGTACTTCCGTTCAGGCAGTTGAAGCTTCATTATTCCTCCAGGATGAATGGAAGGTGTTTTCAAATTTATCAACGAATTTCGGTACACGCCTTTATTATTTTCAGAATCAAAAATTCTTGCGTGTTGAACCTAGATTTTCAATTACTTACAATATCTTCGATAGATTTGTTTTAAGGGGTTCATTTGCAGTGGCGCATCAAGCATTGCATATGCTGACCCGAAGCGATATTTATTTGCCAACAGATGTTTGGTACCCTTCCGCAAAAGATATTAAACCATCACGAGCAATACAGGGGGCAATCGGTTTTGAAGCTGTCTCTTTCGATCAAACTTTTCTTTTCTCGGTTGAAGCTTATTATAAAGATATGAAAGACCTTTACGAGTATCGTGAAGGGGCAAATTTCGCATACGGTTCAGAATTTGAAGAACAGTTGACCAGTGGTAGAGGTGAAGCATATGGATTGGAATTCTTTCTGAATAAGCGGATTGGAAGTGTAAACGGATGGATTGGCTACACTACTGCATGGACGAGAAGATATTTTGATTTATTGAATGCCGGGAATTCTTACTATCCACGGTATGATAGAAGACATGATATTTCAATTGTACTCACTTACGAACCGATGACAAATTTGAACTTCGGTGCCACCTGGACTTACGGAACCGGACAGGCATTCGCATTACCTATTGGACAATATGCATATGTTGGACTCGGGACCCCAACCGCCGATAATAAAGAAGCTCTTTACTATAATTATTCAGAACGGGATGCTTTCAGATTACCGCCGTTTCATAAACTCGACATTAGTTGTAAATATACGGTTGTATGGAATGAGACTTCGCTTGAATTAGCGTTAAGTATCTATAATGTTTATAATAGAAGTAATCCGTTTTCAAAATATATTGGTTATAAATTAGACGAAGCCACCGGTGAAAAAATTCCTGTGCTTAAACAATTTACCTTATTCCCATTTTTACCGACATTCGGTGTGAACTTTAAGTTTTAAAAATTATGAAAAAAATATTATTACTCTTATCTGTTTTTCCTTTTATCCTCTTTTTCGGATGTGAACAGACATCAACCACTGAGGATATTCCCTACAAAACTGTGTTAGTTATTAGGGGACTTGTTGAAGAAGGTAAAGTTATCAAAGATATTTATGTGGGAAAAACTTTTCCGGTTGGACTGAAGTATAGTGCTGATTTTGCAAATGTTAAAGACGCTACAGTTCTTCTGCAAGTTAATGATGATGCAATTTATACACTTAGACATACTTCGAGCGGGCTTTATACAACCAATAACATGATTGCTAGACGCGGAAATAAGTATACTTTGATTGTTCAATGGGGAGATAGAACTGCATACGGAGAAACTTCGGTTCCTGATAGAGGTTCATTTCAATCAATATCAGTTACAACAAAAGAAGAAAACGGTCAGCAGATATTTTTGCTTGAAGGAAGAGTAACCCCATTTTCTAATGAAGCGTACGGGGCAGCATGGGTAGTACTTGGTTCAGGGAATAGTATCACTGATGAGAGCAAAGAATTTGGGAATATTTTGAGAGCAACAGGAAATTCTGATGCTTTAATCGTCCCAACAGGAAACATCCCTCGTAATTTTATTTCAGGTTCAAGTACGCTAGGAATTCATTATTACGTGTATGAAAGTTCTTTTTATGATTTTTATTTAACACAAAATTCAAATCAAATTTCGGATGCTATTTTTGGTCAACCGACTGCTGCAGTAAAATGGAATGTCACCGGTGATGCGATTGGAATGTTTGTTGCACGCACAGATACAGTAGTAAAGTTAGATTAATTCGATTTGGTTTGAAACATATTTTATTCGATTCGGAATATTATTTCCCACCGATATATTTACTCAACCCACTAGAACCGCCAACCCATTTATTTCCTTCATTATCAATTGTTATTGCTGTTACAGCATTGTTCGGTAAACCGGAATTTTGGACGGTATAACTTATCCATTTATTATTGACAAAATGATATAAACCTGTTGATACCCCAACCCATAAAGTTCCGTCAGATGCTTTTGTGATTTTATTTACAATTGAGAAGCCGGCATTGAAGTAATGTGTGAAATCATTTCCATCATATTTTGACAAAGTTCCGGGTGATATTGTTGCACCGGAGGCAATCCATAACATCCCCTGTTGATCAAGATAAAGATTGTTAATGTAATTATTCATCAAAGATGAATTCCCCTGACGAAACACTTCCCAGTTTACATCATCAAACTTGATGAGACCTTCGCCATATGTACCAATCCACTTATTATTTGATGCATCAACCACAATTGAGGTTATGTAATCGGAGGGAATTCCTGAATTTCTTTTTGTAAAGACTTTGAATCTAACACCATCGAAAGATACTATCCCGCCACTTGCAGTTCCGAACCAGATTACATTGTTTTTATCTTGGGTAATTGATGTTATAAAATTATCGAGGATATTAGTATTCGACGTTGTGTATTTAGTCCACATAGCTCCGTCATATTTTGCAAGCCCAAGTGAAGTTGCCACCCATACGTTACCCATATGATCAAAAAAAACTTGCTTAATAAAGTTCGATGGTAAACCTGAATTTGACGAATTAATGATTTGAAATGAATTATTTATGAATTTTGCAATTCCACCCCCATTTGTTGAAATCCACAATACCCCACTATTATCAAATGTTAGATCGACTATTGCTCCGGCGGGGAGACCGTTTGTTGTTTTCCATATCTTCCACCATAAAGCTGGATCTTCTCTAAGTTCAGTATCTAAAGTATCAGTTCTTCCTCTTTGAAAAATAATATAAAAAGTGGTATCAAGGTATGTTTCTTTTTTAACATCAACTTTATAAAAACCGGGTTCCAATTCATCTATATAGACAGGTGTAATTCCCTCTGCAGATTTTCCATTTACCACGACTGTAGCTCCGGATGGGGATGTTTTAACGACCACCTGGCTTTTAGTTAATCCCGGAAGAATAGGGGGTCCATCATCACAGCTAACAATTAGTATGAGTAAGACAATTAGTGAGTATTTAAGAATATTTTTGTTCATTTCATTTTTATCAATTAATTATTTAAAATTAGAAAAAATTTAGGTAAGAACCAGTCTCAACTTCAATAATAATAATTTATTTTAATGAGTGAAAGCATGGATTAGATATAAAGTTAGATTTCTCAAGTTTATTGACTACTTATTCATTATCGATTTTATTGCTCTAATTACAGTTTGTTCAAGGTAGTATTCCGCCTTTTCTATAGATTCATTTTTACTGACACCAAGATCTGATATCGAAAAAATGTCATCAAAAGAATCCTTATAAAAATCTTTACACTCGACATCATAATCACCGGTTAACATTAAGGTTTTAATCTTCATATTTTTGGCTCGCTTTGCAACACCGTAAGGAGCCTTTGAAAATTTGGTTTGAAAATCTAAGTATCCCTCACCTGTAATTATTAGATCACAATTAGTAATCAAGCTGTTGAAATTGATTTTATCCAACACATACTCAATACCGTTCACTAATTCAGCTTTTGCGAATGCAAACCATCCCGCGGCTAACCCACCTGCAGCTCCGGCATGTTCAATGTTGATAGAAGCTGATGATAAATGTTTTTCAGTTATATCGGCAAAATATTTAAGATTATTTTCAAGAAGAGTAACATCATCATGACTTGCCCCCTTCTGCGGTGCGAAAACGTATGCCGCACCGTTTTCGCCATAAAGAGGATTTGTTACATCGCAAATAACTTTAATGCTTGAATTAAGAATTCTATTCTCCAAAGAAGACTCATCAATCTGTTTAATCCTAATTAAATTACCACCGGTTCCTTCTACAACTTCACCGATTGAATCCAGAAATTTTATACCGAGTGCTGACAAAGCTCCTGTTCCGCAATCACATGTAGCACTTCCTCCTGCTCCGATAAGAATGTTTTTACAACCACTTTCAATAGCATGAAGAATTAATTCACCTGTTCCATAAGTTGTTGTGATAAGTGGATTTCTCTCTTCTTGAGTTAGAAGAGTTAACCCGGACGCAGAAGCCATTTCAATAATTGCAGTCTTATTGGGGAGAATTCCGTAATAAGTTTGCATCTTACGCATCAAAGGGTCATGAACTGTAACCTCAATTTTTTCTCCACCCAAAAAAAAGAGGA